>NZ_JBJEEX010000089.1:0-1630 GCF_051873495.1 Floccifex sp. | reverse complement strand
GTAATTGAGTCAGCTATCCTTTTTTGTACAGGCTATTTAACTGTTACAGCCTCTTGTATGAAATGAGATTATACAGTTCCTTGTGCTTTCATAGCTGTAGCAACTTTTAAGAAACCAGCAATGTTAGCACCAACTTCATATTGTTTGTCGCATCCATATTCTTTAGCTGTATCACGACATGTATTGAAGATAGTAACCATGATTTGTTCTAATTTTTTATCCACTTCTTCAGCTGTCCAAGATAAGTGTTGAGCATTTTGTGTCATTTCTAGACCAGAGCATGCAACCCCACCAGCATTTGATGCTTTACCTGGTGCATAAAGAACACCGTTTTCTTGTAAGTATTTAATAGCATCTGGTGTTGTAGGCATGTTAGCGCCTTCACATACTGCGAATACACCATTAGCAACCAATGCTTTGGCATCTTCTAAGTTTAATTCATTTTGAGTTGCACATGGAAGAGCAACATCAACTTTAACTGACCAAGGTCTTGCACCAGGAGTATAAGTTGCTTCAGGATGTACTTCCAAATATTCTTTGATACGTCCACGACGTACTTCTTTGATTTCTTTAACTAAGTCTAAATCAATTCCATTTGGATCGTAGATGAATCCATTAGAATCTGACATGGTAACAACCTTAGCACCTAATTGAGTTGCTTTTTGACAAGCATAAATAGCTACATTTCCAGAACCAGAAACGGCAACGGTTTTTCCATCGAAACTAGTTCCATTATCTTTTAATAAAGCTTGAGTGAAGTAACATAATCCATATCCAGTAGCTTCTGTACGAACTAACGAACCACCAAATGATAAACCTTTACCAGTTAATACACCTGAGAATTCGTTACGAATACGTTTATATTGACCAAACATATAACCGACTTCACGAGCACCAACACCAATATCTCCAGCAGGAACATCTGTGTTAGGACCAATGTGACGATATAATTCAGTCATAAAACTTTGGCAGAATGCCATGATTTCACGATCAGATTTACCTTTAGGATCAAAATCTGATCCACCTTTTCCACCACCCATTGGTAGAGTTGTTAAAGCGTTTTTGAATACTTGTTCAAATCCTAAGAATTTGATAATTGAAATATTAACGGACGGATGGAAGCGTAAACCACCTTTATATGGACCGATTGCAGAGTTGAATTCTACACGGTATCCACGGTTTACTTGTGTAACTCCATTATCATCTACCCAAGGAACACGGAAAATAATTTGACGTTCTGGTTCAACGATACGAGCTAATACATCATCATCTAATTGTTCAGGATGAACTTTTTCGATAACTTTTAAAGATTCGAAAACTTCTTGTACTGCTTGTAAGAATTCTTTGTCGTTAGGTTGACGGCTAACAACAGTTTCATACAATTTTTCTAAATTTGCCATTGTATCCTCCTATTTATTTATTAATTTAAAAAATTACCCTTGAATTATAGCATTATTGAAATAATTATGAAAGTACAAATGAAAATATTTTCAATAAAAACATAATAATGAAAATAATATTCAATATATGGTAGAAATCAAAAATTTGGTGTGATAGAATAAAATAGACACAGAAAAAAGTTTTTTAAAAAAAGTGTTGACTCTAAAAAGGTGATTTGGTAATATAAATG
>NZ_JBJEEX010000088.1:0-7651 GCF_051873495.1 Floccifex sp. | reverse complement strand
CAATAATATCAGAATTTAAAAAGACTGTCGACCACTTTGTCAACAGTCTGAAAGGCACAGTACTTGCTGTGCCTTTATAATAGTTTAGTAATAAAACTTACTTTTTTATAAAAAACTCTAGTTTCCTAGAGCTTTTGTACGTGTTTATATTTATCAATTGGCATAGAAACATCATATTCTGACTTTTCTATGACCCTACAAACCTTTACTTCTTTATCATCAACAAGAACAATATCTCCTACTTGTACTACATCATCACTGATATAAGTATATGTTTTATTATCATCAAATGATACTTCTACAAAAGTATATGTTTGTTCTTGATGAGGATTTGTGAAAACAAATTGGGCATCAATTTCTCCTAAATAATTTCCATATAAATAAAAACTATTGAAATTAATTTCATCAAAAATAAAAGTATCTTCTTTTAATTCCACACTCAATTCATTAATATTCTTTAATTCTAAAGTTATTTCATCTAATACGTCACAATAATGCATTTCTGGAATTGTGACTAATAAATTCATGTGTTCGCCGTCTCTTTGTACAATTTTTATTTTTAATAGTGTTTTATCATTTGAAGAAATCACTTTAGCTTCATAGAAATAACCTTTACTATAATCGGTATTCACTAATTGTCCAATTAAATCCGTTTGATAGCTTTTATGTTTCTTTTGACAGTTAATTTTATCAATCATACGATCAATCGAATGATCTAAAGAAGTGGCAATACTATAGTCTCCATATTGATCTACCTCTTCCATACGCTTACGAAGAGCGAATCGTGCTTGTAGATAAAAATCCAATGCTAAGCGATAATCATAGTCTTGATCCTTTTCCATATAAGATCCAAGTCGAAAAGCTACATCGGCAAAGCGACTATCATATTCTTCTGTTAATATATTTTTAATGGTTTCATTATAGAGTTCATTATACATATGTAAAGCTAGACGACGATTTTGTTTCACGCCATATCCATTTAAAAACATATCCGCTAATTTATATCTCGATTCATATACATATCCAGCCGATCCAATGGAAAAATAATAAAAAGCTTTATCATATTCAGGAATACCATTATTACATCTTCCATAGTAATACATATAACCAAGGGTATTAGCTATATATGGATCACATTCCATATCCATTAGCTTCAATAAACAAGACATTGATTCTTGCCAATCTTGTTCATATATCCCATTTCCGTTTCCATAACAAGCATAGGCCTTTAATTCCAACATATCTTTATCATTTTGTTCACAGTATTCATCTACGAATTGTTTATATAACTTTTTATGTTCTTCATCAATTGAACATTTATTATGATTCCAATACGAAATATAAGAACGCTTTTCATAATCCGAGTAATTTCCATTTAAATGAGATTCAATGTTTTTAATATTATTGCGAATAATTTCACCAATATTACCTGTATCACTACTATACCAATCCAAAATATTAGAAATCATATTATATAGAAATTCATTTTCAGTAGGAATCCCTTCATATGTAAATTCTTGGTCCTCACCAAGATTTGATAATAAATTTTCATACAACTCATCACAAACCACAATACACCATTCTATGATTTCCCCTGGATTACAGTTTTGAAGATTTTTACACGCAATTAATAAATCTTCTAGTGTAAAATCATAGACATATTCACTTGTGAACCGGCCAAAGGATGCATCGGGTATATAGTCTTTTATATCGTTCATGTGTCTAGCAATCGAAATTAATTGTTCACGATCCAATCGTACTTCTTCTACTTTTTCCCATCCATTTAAATCTTCATCTAATAAAAATTCTTTTCCATCTTCTAAAGAAATAAAACGAAGCTTATTATTTTCATCTTTTCCAAAATAACGAGCATATTCCCAATTTCCATTTACTTTTCTTTTAATTACATCATAATCCATTAAATCCATAGTTTTTTTCCTTCTTGTTATTCATTTTTCTTGAGGGACATTGAAGGATACCTTGAGGGACACCTCTAAGATATCTATAACTTACTTTTCTTCATTATATCATTTCACCAAATAAAAAGGCATCCACTTGGATACCTATTCACTTTCATATGATGTCTTATTTCTATGATTCACATCACTCAATAATTCAAAATATAGGATATTTGAATTTATATGTTTATCCATCTTTCTATTAAATCCAAACTATCATCCACATTTGATCCTACAATTGCTAAACCTTTATTGACCTTGGCATGCGTAATCTTTTTAATAACATTTTCCGTATTCGATAGTCCACTTCCTTCATGAGTACAAAAAGGATGAATGATTTTATCTTTAAAATCAAAAGATTCTAAAAACGTATACACGGCCATAGGCATTGTTGACCAATAATTGGGATAACCCAAATAAATTTCATCGTACTGTTCAACACTATTTAATGGATTAGTTAACTCTGGTCTCGTATTGTTCTTTTTATCTTCTTTGGCTTGAACAATACAAGTATTATAGTCAGATGCATATGGATATTTTTGTTCAATTTTATATAAATCCGCACCCATTAAATTTGATATCATCTTAGCTACTTTTTCGGTATTTCCTACTTTAATTGTCTGTAACTTTCCACTAAAATAATTCTCATCAGCTCGGGAATAATACGCTACTAATTTCGTCATATTTACACTTGTTTCCCCATTTCATAGGCTTCTTGTAGTTTCGAATTATTTTTTATTTCATTTGGACTTGTCACATTTCCACAGAACACAACTTCCTTTAAAGAAACACCATCAAAACAATCAATCCATCCTTGTAGTCCATTCACAGCTTTTTCATAAACATAGTCTCCATCCTCTGTAGCTGTTGCGAGAAAGTAAACATCTTTAAAGTGATAGTGTTTGGAATACATTGGATTTAGACGATCAATTAATGTTTTCATTTGCCCTGACATTTCATAGTAATAAATAGGAGTGGCCCAAACTACAACATCCGCTTTCAATACTTTTTCCATGATTTCACTGACATCATCTTGAATGACACAACTTCCACTACTTTGACAAGAAAGACAACCAAGACAAAAGCCAATATTTTTACCACGAAGAGATATAAATTCTACTTGATTACCCGCTTCTTTAGCTCCTTTTTCAAATTGTTTAGCCAACGCATCCGAGTTACTATTTGTTCGTAAACTCGTTGATATTACAACTACATTTTTCATTATTCCATCTCCTCCTTTTTATCCCATACTAAAATTCCGGTTTTACATGCTTCTTCATACTTCGCAATTTTATAATTCAATCGTTCTAATTCATCGTCGTATTTCTTTTTCGCTATTTCGACTTCTTTTCTCGCTTCTTTTAATAAATCACATCTTTGTTTAAAGGTTTCATCTCCCATTTGAAACAATCGTACATATTCAACAATCATTTCTACCGGAACTCCAGCACTTCGCATACAAATCGCATTTTCAACCCATTTCAAATCATCTTGGGTATAATTACGAATTCCACTACTTGTTCTTGTGACCTTAGGAATGACTCCTACTCTTTCATAATAACGAAGCGTGTCGGCACTAATACCATATTTTTCACAGACTTCTTTAATTGTCATTGTTTCCTCTCCTATATTTCTTTAAAGTCATTGTACAACTTGAAGTTGACTCAAAGTCAATATATGTTTTTTTATTTAGTCAAATAAAAAGAAGAACAAAATTTCACGTTCTTCTTAATTGTTAAAAAATAATATTTTAGATGAAATAACTCATTTTTTAATAAAATAACCACCTGTCTTTTTAGATCCTCTATGTTCAATATATGAAGAAATTTTACGCTTTATAGAATTTCGAATTTGATCTGCACTTGCTTCTATATTTTTTTCTAATAATTTTGCTTGAATTTGCATAACTTTTATTCCCGGATTTTGTTTTATTATTCTTAATATATCCAAGTCAAAATTATTTATTTGGTCATTTATTTGGTCATTTATATCAAAGTTTAAATTAGGCAATGTCACATAGAAAAAGTTATCTGTCGCCTCAAATATTGGTTTTTTATCATAATCTTTATATGCATCAAGAGTTCTTGGAATTCCTGTTCCAAAATTTTCAATTAATCCTAATTTGTCAAAAATATTTACCAATTTATGATTTCTATAAGTTTGTGTTCCTTTCATAATCTCTTCCATAGACGCATTAAAAATTCCACCCGGACTTGTAATCTTGCATTTATCTTCAAAAAATTCAACCTCTATGTTAGACCTTATAAAATAGTCAGCATGTATAAATGCATTTAAAATCATTTCTCTAAGAGAAGCACCAGGATATGAAACAACCTCATTTCTTACAAATGTTTTCGTATTAATAATTGCAGAAACATCGTTTAATCGATCTGCTTGTTCTTTAACATTATAGAATAACTCTATTAACGAGCCAGTAAACTGTTTTTTTATTTTAAAGTTTCTATTTCGATCATATTCAGCTACTTTTACCGTAACATCCGATTGATCTGATAAAATAAAAGCAAGATTAGTATATTTATCTTTACTATTTAAAAGTCCAATCATTTGCTTTTCTTATGCTTCTTCCAACTCTTTTATATACACCAGCTGGCTTAGGTCCTTTTTCACGTAAATAATATGGCTTATCTTTCCCTTCTTTTATTTCAATCACCAAGACACCGTCATCATTAAAATAGTATTTTATTAAATGTGAAGGTAAAGGATAAATTGTATCTTGTAGCCAATTCGCAATCTTAGTATCAATAAAATCTTGATCTAATTTTAAAAAAGGTTCATATATATTCCCGTCATCTTCAACACCAATAATTATTTTTCCATCCATAGTATTTAAAAAAGCTACAATTTCACATTTAACAACATCTGTTAATTCTCTTTTTAATTCTACATTAACTGTTTCCTTATACTTAAAAGACTCCTTTTATTTGGTCATATATATAATAATATTATATATCAAAGACCATTTAAATTAAATTGGTGATATGCGATACCTATATAAAAATCATAGGCTTTTCACCTATGACTTATTGCCTTTATTCCTCTAATAACCAATCTATCGCATTCACAACTTCTATTCCATCATAATTACCTAGTGTAAACTTATCCAATGTCAAAACTATTTTACGATAGTTGTCTTTGATAGATTTCAATGGAGCAAGTTCTCTATCAAATGTTGTTTGATCCATCATATTTGCTGTTACTTGAAAATAATTAATTTCATCATTTTTCTGTGCGACAAAATCAATTTCAGATGTATCTGTTTTTCCTACACAAACTCTGTAGCCTCTTCGAAGCAGTTCAAAATAAACTATATTTTCTAGCGAAAATCCTAAGTCATATCTTTCTTTAGGTAACATATAATTTCTTAATCCTAAATCAACGATATACCATTTATTTAATGTTTTTAAAATCTTTTTCCCTGAAATATCAAATCGTTCTACCGGATAAAAAATAAACGCCTCCTGTAAAGCTTCCATATAATCATCAACCGTTGATGCTGACACTTTTCTACCACTTGAAGTTAGATACCCTGTTACATTCTTAACCGATATAATACTACCAACTGTACTTGCCAAATACCTCGCAATTGTTTTCAATAAAACAATATTAGTAATTTTCCTTTTGTTTGGATCTAAATATTTTTTATTTTCTCTTTCTTCTATGTCTTTTACAATGACCGTATTATAAATCCCTTCTAAATACATATTCAATTGTTCGTCATTTAATGGCATATTCATCAAATAAGGAAAACCACCATATTTTAAATACTCATTGAAAGCTTCTTCTTTGTTTCCACTTTTTACTTCATAAAATTCTTTAAACGATAAAGGAAGCATAGATATTTCAACATAACGCCCAGATAACAAAGTAGATAAATCAGAAGAAAGCATATATGCATTTGATCCCGTGATATAAACATCTACATTATTTTTAATATATAAACTATCAACTGCTTTTTCAAAACTAGGAACTTTTTGAATTTCATCTAAGAATATATACATTTTTTTATCAGGAATAATCTTATTTTCTACATATTCATATAATGCTCTATAATCTAACAACTCTTCAAATTTTAAATCTTCAAAATTAATTGAAATAATTTGTTCCTCCATCACATTATTATCTCTTAAATAATCTTGATATTGTTTCAATAAAGTTGACTTACCACATCTTCTGATTCCAGTTACAACTTTAATAACATCGTGATCTTTCCAAGAAATAAGTTTGTTTAAGTATTTTTTTCGAATAATCATGAAGAATCACCTCACCTAGAATATACCAAAATCCAAGTATTGTATCAATAAAAATCCCGATTTCGGTATTTTATTCTTATTTTTAAGAGTTTGTTCCGATTTCGGATTTTTATCAATAAAAAAAGAAGAACAAAATATTCATGTTCTTCTTGGTATACTTCATTTCTTTTTAATCCCGCCGATAATAATAAGTTGATCTTCCTCCGCCAACTTTTGCGATTCTTCCTTCGTCACATAATTTTTTTAGACTACTTTCAACAGAGGCTTTACTGATTTCAGGACAAAGTTCCATAATATCACTCTTAGTAAATGTACCTATTTTGGAATAAACTGCTTTTTCAACCATTTCTTTGGATGTTACTTTATTGCCAACTATATTCACTCTTTCTTCAAAATCACGATAGGCCGCAAGTATTACACCTAACATATATTTAATAAAAGGTGTATCATCATTCGCATTTTCATGCCAATTTTCGCTTGATTTTGACAAAGCATCATAATATTCTTCCTTCGTGATTTCGATTTTCTTTTCTATCGAGATATATTTACCTACAACATATCCACTTTTATATAAAAGTAGAGTTGTCAATAATCGGCTCATTCTTCCATTTCCATCATTAAATGGATGAATGCACAAAAAATCATGAATGAATATTGGTATTGCGATTAATGGTTCAATATTGTATCGTTCAATTGCTTTATTGTATTCATCACACAATCTCTCAACAGCATATGGTGTTTCAAATGGTTCTAAGGGTTTGAAGATGCAAACAATCTTCCCATCTGGATATTTGGCATCGATTTCGTTAGAAACATCTTTATATTTTCCAGCGAAACTTTGATTTGAAAAACTATACAACATTTTATGAAGTTGAAGAATATAATTTGATCGAATTGGCACATATTCATAACTTTCATGTATGATATTTAATACATTTCTATAACCAATAATTTCTTCTTCACTGCGATTTCTAGGATTCACTTTTTCATTCATTAACGCATTAAGTCTTGCATTGGTAGTACGAATTCCTTCAATCGCATTGGAACTTTCTGTACTTTGTCTTTTAGCTATCTCAACTAATTTTTCTAGTTCATCCGGCTTTTGTTGCAGATACAATTGTTGCCTACCTTTATATTCATGAATTTGGGCAATATAGCTTATTATTTCGTGATCAAATTTTCTTTCAACTAATTTTGAATAATCAAACCATTTCATATAATTAATCTCCAATCTATTTACATCATAAACCATTCAGCATAATTAATCACCTAATTTCATTTATATTTTAGGAGATTAATTATACAATTAGGAGATTAAAAAAAATGCTCTGATTCACTTCCTAAGTGAAATTCAGAGCGTTTTAAAATTATGTGAGTACCCATCTGATGACCCCATTCAATAAGTAGACATAATTAATGTCA
>NZ_JBJEEX010000087.1:0-1651 GCF_051873495.1 Floccifex sp. | reverse complement strand
AACTCAATTGTTCCAGGAGGCTTAGATGTAATGTCATACATTACACGGTTTACTCCTCTGACTTCATTGATAATACGAGACATAACTTTATTTAATACTTCATATGGAATTTGAGCAGCTTCTGCTGTCATGAAATCCACTGTATTAACAGCTCTTAGTGCAATGGCATAATCATATGTTCTTTCATCTCCCATTACACCAACGGAACGCATATTTGTTAAAGCAGCAAAGTATTGACCAATCGAACGATCTAAACCAGCTTTGGCAATTTCTTCACGATAAATCGCATCCGCATCTTGAACAATACGAACTTTTTCAGCTGTTACTTCCCCAATAATACGAATTCCAAGTCCTGGTCCTGGGAATGGTTGTCTAAATACTAAGTATTCAGGAATTCCTAATTCTAAACCAACTTTACGAACTTCATCTTTAAATAAATCTCTTAATGGTTCAATGATTTCTTTGAAATCAACAACATCAGGTAATCCACCTACGTTGTGATGTGATTTAATAACAGCAGATTCTCCACCTAAACCACTTTCTACAACGTCAGGATAAATTGTTCCTTGTACTAAGAAATCCACTTTACCAATTTTTCTAGCTTCTTCTTCGAAAACACGAATAAATTCTTCTCCGATGATTTTACGTTTTGCTTCTGGTTCAGTAACACCTTTTAATTTTTCATAATAACGTTCTTGGGCATTCACACGAATGAAGTTTAAGTCATATTGACCATTTGGACCAAATACTTCTTCAACTTCATCTCCTTCATTTTTACGAAGAAGACCATGATCAACGAATACACAAGTTAATTGATTTCCAATGGCTTTTGATAATAATACAGCAGCAACTGATGAATCGACTCCACCACTTAATGCACATAAAACTTTACCATCACCAACTTTTTCACGAATCAATTTAATTTGTTCTTCAACAAATGCATCCATGCGCCAATCTCCAGCACATCCACAAACATTCATAACGAAGTTACTTAAAATGTTTTTACCATATTCTGTGTGTAATACTTCTGGATGGAATTGAATCGCATAATTTTGATTTTCAACGTCTTCACAACTTGCACAAGGACAATTGTCAGTATAAGAAGTAATTTCAAATCCAGGTGCTACTTTAGAAATATAGTCAAAATGAGACATCCAAACAGTTGAATCCGTTGGAACACCTTCAAATAATACTGAGTTATTTTTATGTGTTAAAGCCGTTTTTCCATATTCACGAGCATCTGCTTTTTCAACTTTTCCACCTAAAACATGTTGCATTAATTGAGCCCCGTAACATAAACCTAACACTGGTACTCCTAATTTAAATAATTCATCTGAACATGTAGGTGAATTTTCTTCATAACAACTATTTGGTCCACCTGTTAAAATGATTCCCTTAGGGTTCATTTCTTTAATTTTTTCTAATGGTGTTTTATATGAGTAAATTTCACAATATACATTACATTCACGTACACGACGTGCAACTAATTGATTGTATTGACCCCCAAAGTCAATGACAACGACAAGCTCTCTTTTCACAAAGAATCCTCCTATTTACTCATACATAATAACATAAAAAAAGGGAGAATCAATCTCCCTTCAGACTGTTGACAAAGTGGTCGACAGTCTTTTTAAATTCTGATATTATTGTT
>NZ_JBJEEX010000086.1:1557-7755 GCF_051873495.1 Floccifex sp. | reverse complement strand
TGCCATGGCTAGAGGACTTGAAATTTCCTAGGGGTTATCAGATGGGTACTCACATAAAATTATTACTTCATATGTTTTTTGGCAAAGTTCCAAGAATCACGACACATATCATCCAATGTTCTTGTAGCAACCCATCCTAGTTCTTCTTTAGCACGAGTCGGATCGGCATAACAAGTTGCGATATCTCCCGCTCTTCTATCTTTAATGACATATGGGATTTTAATATTGTTGACACGCTCAAAGGCATCATGGATTTCCATTACGGAATATCCTTTTCCTGTTCCCAAGTTACAAATATGTACACCTGGTTTCGCGTATTTTTCAATAGCCAATACATGTCCTTTCGCTAAATCCACAACATGGATATAATCTCTTACACCAGTTCCATCTTTAGTTGGATAGTCATTGCCAAAAATACCTAATTCTTTAAGTTCACCGGTTGCGACTTTCATAATATATGGCATCAAGTTATTCGGAATTCCTTTCGGATCTTCTCCTATTAAACCAGTTTCATGGGCTCCAATGGGATTAAAATAACGAAGCAATGTGACACTCATTTGAGGACACGCTTTTTGTACATCCGTTAAAATTCTTTCCATCATAGCTTTGGTTGCCCCATAAGGATTGGTTGTTTCTTTTAAAGGACAATCCTCTGTTAAAGGTACAATGTCAGGATCTCCATATACCGTTGCACTCGATGAAAAGACAATATTGTTTACACCATATTGTTTCATAAACTTGGCAATTACTAAAGTTGACATCAAGTTATTGGTATAATATTCAATTGGTTTTTGAACGGATTCTCCAACGGCTTTAAACGCAGCACAATGAATAATCGCATCTAATTAATTTTCCTTAAAAACTTGTTCCGTTTTATCTTCATCTAAAACATTATGACAATAAAACTTAACACTTTTTCCTGTAATTTCTTTAATAATATCTAATACATCAGGTTTAGAATTTGAAAAGTCATCAATCACAACAACATCATGACCCGCTTGAATAAGTTCAACACAAATATGACTTCCAATATAACCTGTTCCACCTGTTACTAATACTTTCACATATACCTCTTTAATCGATGACTTTACATCCACCGTATTTTCTAACCTTTAATACATGACAAGAACCTTCACCAAATACATTTTCAATTTGTTCTTTATACGTCTGTACAAAATCATTTTCGACAAAAGCTTGAATTGTTCCGGCAAAACCACCACCATGAACACGACATACGCCATGATTTTGAAGAATGTGTTCACTCATCGCCAAGGCAATGGAAACAGCTTGGTTTTGTGGATCCGATGACGCATAAACATTTTGTAGGAAACGATAACTTGAATTTCCTGATTCTTGAATTAAGTGTTTAAATTCATCAAAGTCATCTTGATTCAACACTTCAATAATTTTAGAAACACGCTCATTTTCATTAAAAAAATGAATGGCTCTTAATACTGCTCGATCTTGACATGCTTTTCTTACCTTGGAAACATTGTTAAAGAATTCATCTGGATTAACATCACGTAAGTATTCTTTTCCAAAGAAGTTGGCAACTTTTTTCATTTCTGCTGGTACAGCAGCATATTCATCTGTTAAATCGGCATGATTTCCTTTGGTATCCACAATACACAAAGAATGATTATATTTCGCAAAATCAACGTTTATCGGATTGATTATTGGTTTTGATGGATTATTAAAATCAATGGAAATTAAGCCACCAATGGCACAAGCACATTGATTCAACAATCCACATGGTTTTCCAACTATAGTCATGAAATTACAATCTCATCTCTTTGTGATTATTTTTATTGTTCGAAAGCGACACTTATTAATACATTCAAGAAAAGATATAATCAAACAGTTCATCAATATTTATTAAATTATCGTCTTGAAAAAGCTAAAGAACAATTAAAAATTCAATCTTTGTCGATATCTCAGATTGCTTATAATTGCGGATTTAATGATGCGAATTATTTTTCCAAGGCATTTAAGAAAAAATATGGTGTAAGTCCATCAATGATAAAAAATAAAAAAACGTCTAGATAAATCCAGACGAATTTCAGTTATATTATTTAATTTTCACCATTAATCACATCATCTACATATTCATTCAATACATTGATGTAAGCATCTATTTTATCTATTAAAATATCATCTTTTAAATCTGAAGCAGGTAATAAAGATAATCCAATGTATCTAAAGTTTCCGATTAAACCTTTAGCCGCAATACCATCTTTTTTCCCTGTTTCTTCATTAATGAATTCAGTAAAAATAGTAAGTACTTTAGGAGGACTTTTATAAAACTGATATCTAGGTAAACCTTGAGATAGTTCTAATAGATGAACATCTTCAAATGTAAAATCTCTTTCTAAGTAATAGTTAATTAAAAATAGTTCTTTATCATTTAAATGACCATCTAAATTGGCTACATAAAATAAATAATCTTGTAGATCATTCATATAGATATCTGTTAGAGATAGTTTTTTATTCGCTGGTTGAAGTTGTTCTAAAAGATAATAAATGTTATCTATTTTTTCTTTAGCTTTTCTATTAAAATCATCAATTTCAAATTCATCGTATTCTTCCGCTTCTAATTCAATTTTCTTATTTATCCATTTATTCAATTCTTCTAAATAATCACTTTTATCAAAATAAAGAAATGGATCTACTCCATATTCATCATATGGATCAAATTCTTCTTGCCATGACTTTTGTTCTTTAGCCTGTTCAATGTCTTCTTTATAATCTTCTACGCAATCATAAATAAAAGGTTCAATGTGACTGAATTCATCTAGAAAATCATATGTTTCTTTCCATTGTTCTTTTAAAGCATAGACATAATCGTTTTCATTATCGAATTCATAAGGATTCACATCAAATTCATCTTCACTATCATATTTATCTTTCCAAGTTTTTTTATTTTGGTATTCTTCAATCGCTAATTCATAAGAATCAAAATCAATGTAATCAGAAACATCAACGTAATCATCAAATTCATTGTCAGGATCTACTTCGTATTTCCATTCTTCTTGTAGCGCCGATAAATAATCTTCTAAAGTATCATAATCATATTGGTTCACATTAAAACGTTGACCAGGATTGTATTCATCGGCCCATTCATCTTGTTGCATCATCTCAACAATGGCATATCCTAATAATGACTTTCTCATGTTTTCCTCCTATTTTCGGTTTGTTTCTATCCATTTAACGGCAAAATCAACGAGTTCTCTTTGTTTCATAAGTGCCATACTTCCATTTCCCAAAGAAACTCTATTTACAGAACATTCTTTTTCAAATGCTTCTCCAATCAAATTGAAATCTTCACCATCAACATAAAGAGTTTCGTATTCTTTCCATACACGTTGACCATTTTCCATAATGGCACTATGTTCTATAGTATTATGTTTTCCTGGGTATTGTGCTTTTACATCCGCTAGATGAAGTGAAGTGTTTTTATCATATCCCACTCCAATTAATAGAACATAACCATCTAATTCATATAATTTTCCAATTGGAGAACCATCACCAAAAATATTAAAAAGATCATGATTACTCGTTAAGTATTCAGCATATTTTCCTTTTGCGGCAACGGAACGAGCCGGATGATTACTTCTTAGTGTTCCTGGCCATTTACGAAACATCTCTGCAACAGCTCCCATGGTATTGGTTGGAGTAATATTTGGATCATAAGCAGGCCAGTTATCACGTATGATTGGCCACCATTCTTTTGGTTCGGTCCAATGCACTCCTGTATCTGGATCAAGGTTTTTCCATGACTGTGTTGGCATCATAATAGTTCCATTCGTTCCTACACTATCTAAAAGAGCTTCAATGATAATTTGAGCACCACCACAAACATATCCTAAACTACTTAAGGAAGCATGAACCATAATGGTTTGACCTTTAGATACTCCTACTTTTTCTAAAGCATCTAAAACATCTTTCTTTAAAACAATTTGTCTTTCCATGATTATTACTCCTTGATTTTAAGTTCTTTTGATTAATTTAATATTACCATTATTCTTATTTTAATCATATATTCATAGAATTAAACCAATTGGCTTAGTACATATTTAATATATTTTAATTAAATTATACTATTTATGACATCATTATCGCCTTTATTATTTTCGATTATTTTTTTCACAATCATTTAAAATTTATTAACCAATTTGCCAAATTGATAACCCTTATACCCTCTACGTAATAATTCAATACAAACGATATTCTCATAACATCTTCCATAATTCATATTTCTGCTTCCTAATTTCAATAATTTATCATTTTTGGGAAATAGAAAAAATCACTAAAATAAGGCATCCAACTAAGGATGCCTTTAAACCACTTGATACTATTCTGTTACTCGAATTCGATTGTATTATTTTCTAAATGGTCTAAAAAGCTCCCTTTTTAGCACTTAATTGCAGGTGCAATTCCACCAAAACAGGGCTTTTTCTCATGCGTCTACAAAAAATGTTTTCAAAAATGTTTTCACGGAAATGGTTTTAAATCATTGTTACATATCCTGAAGAGTAAATAACATCTTTAAGGATATGCATGATGTTGCATTCACTGATAACAGTATTCCACATGCTGTTCAAGAAGTCCAATCTAAAAAACAGCTGAAGCAGCATCTTATAATAGCTTGCTGGAAATGTTATAATAGTATAGACATTTTACCAAGACAATCATAAATCCCATATAAAGAAAGAAGGAATAGCAGTGGATATCAAAAGCCTGATTGGCGAAACAACGGAATATGACAAGAAATTAAGACTTGAGGAAAAGAAACCGAAGAGCTGGTGCAAGACTGTCAGTGCCTTTGCAAACTCATTTGGCGGTTTTCTTGTCTTTGGCATTTCTGATGATGACGAAATCATCGGGCTTAAAGATGCTGCCAAGGATGCTGAAAAGATCAGCGAAATCATCAAGACCAGGCTTGATCCAGTACCTGAATTCTCTATTGAATTCCATAAGGAAGATAACAAGGATCTGATCCTTCTTCATGTTTTTAAGGGTGAGGAAACGCCTTACTACTATTCTGGCGATGGCTCGCTTGAAGCCTATGTAAGAATGGGAAACGAGAGTGTCAAGGCTACTTCCATCGAATTGAAACGCCTTGTAATGCGTGGAAAGAACTCCACTTTCGATTCGCTTGTTACCGATTATGACTTTGATGATTACTCTTTCTCCAAGTTGAAGGAAAGATACTTCCAATGGACTGGCAAAAGCTTTGACGATAAACTGTATGAATCATTTGGCATTGTCAATAGCAACGGCAAACTGACAAACGCCGGAGCTCTATTGGCTGATGAAACCCCTGTTTATCAAAATAGATTATTCTGCACTAGATGGAATGGCTTGACCAAAGCTGGAGGCTTGATTGATGCACTGGATAGTGCAGAATACAAAGGAGGCTTGATTTCCCTTCTTCGTGATGGCGAATCCTTTATCAAAAGGAACACCAGAGTGATGTGGAGGAAAACACCTTTCTCAAGAATCGAAATGCCGGAATATGTTTTCCAAAGCGCATCCGAGGCTCTTGTCAATGCGCTGATTCATCGTGACTATACGGTAGTTGGCAGCGAAGTCCATATCGACATATTCGATGATCGAATGGAGATATATTCTCCAGGTGGAATGGTCAACGGAAGACTAATTCAGGAGTTAGACATCAGGCATGTCCCTTCGGAAAGAAGAAACCCAATATTGGCCGATATCTTCAATCGTCTTGGTCTTATGGAAAGACAAGGCAGCGGACTTAGCAAGATTGTCGAAGGTTACCAGTTTGAGGAGAATTATACAGAAGCAAAAAGACCAGTCTTCTACTCTGACAGAACTCAGTTCATAGTTGAGATGCCTAACTTAAATTATGATTCATCAAATAGTGGCACCCAAGATGGCACCCAAGATGGCACCCAAGATGGCACCCAAGATGATATTAATAACAGAATCATCAGCCTGATCAGAGCAAACAACAAAATAAGCGCAAAAGATATGGCAAATGAATTAGGCATCAGTTTAAGAACTGTGAGAAGAAAGCTTAGTGAATTAGACTGTATTAAATATGTTGGTAGAGGATATAGTGGCCATTGGGAAATAGAGGAATAACTGATCATAAACGTTAGCAGAAGCTGCTGGCGTTTTTGTTTACCTTGCAATAGCTTGAAAACCATCTGTTTTCACAGGTGCAATCCC
>NZ_JBJEEX010000086.1:0-1457 GCF_051873495.1 Floccifex sp. | reverse complement strand
ATGCGTCTACAAAAAATGTTTTCAAAAATGTTTTCACGGAAATGGTTTTTAAGCGTTGTTACATATCCTGAAGAGCAAATAGCATCTTTAAGGATATGTATGATGTTGCATTCATTGATAACAGTATTTCATAAGTCGTTTATGATGTCTAGCCTGAAAACAGTGAACGCAATATCTTATAATGGTTTGCCAGAAATGTTATAATACTGTTGATATTTCAAAATTATTAATAATTTATAACTTAGTATTTAGGAGGTCAAGAAATGAATGAATTAGATCATAACAAATTGATAACCCAAATAGAAAGTCTATTAGATAAAGCAAGAAACCAGGTTGCTGTACAGGTTAATAATACACTTCTTGTAACATATATGGAAATTGGAAGGTTGATTGTTGAAGATATGATGGAACATCAGGATGACGAAAACTATCAAAAAGCTACTATCACCACTATTTCCAAAGATCTTACAAACAAGTTTGGAAAAGGATTTTCTCGTGCAAATATTTGGAATATGATGGCTTTTTATAAAGAGTATGGATCCGTTCAGACACTGTCTGAACGACTAAGCTGGTCACATTATTGTGAACTGTTATCCATTTCCGATAAGGATAAAAGACATTTTTATGAAGTAGAATGCATCAACTCTAAATGGAGCGTACGGGAACTGAGAAGACAGATATCTTCGTCTTTGTTTGAAAGACTGCTTCTATCAAACGGCGAAGCAAACAAACAGAAAGTACTTGATTTAGCTTTAAAGGGAAATGAAATCGCAAAACCTGAAGATATTGTAAAAGATCCATATGTGTTTGAATTCCTTGGTATACCAGAAGACAAGCCAATGATGGAATCAGATCTTGAAGAAGCACTGGTAAGGCAAATTGAGAAGTTCCTGCTGGAACTTGGCAAAGGATTCATGTTTGTTGGAACACAACAAAGAGTAACATTCGGCAACGTTCACTATTATGTTGATATGGTATTTTACAATAAGATTCTAAGATCATACGTTCTTATTGAATTAAAGACAATCAAGCTAATGCCGGAAGCTGTTGGCCAGCTTAATATGTATCTCAATTATTATGCAGCTGAAGTAAATGATGAAAATGACAATCCGCCAATAGGACTGATTCTTTGTACAGATAAAGGAAATGTTGATATGCAGTATGCTTTAGGTGGATTAAGTAACAATATATTTGCTTCTAAATACGTTACTTATATGCCTGACAAAGAACAACTTCTAGCCCAAGTAGAAGCAGTCATTCTCAAAAATGAAGAAAAGAATAAAAAGTAGATTAGACTGCATTAAATATGTTGGTAGAGGATATATCGGCCACTGGGAAATAGAGGAATAACTGATCATAAACGTTAGCAGAAGTTGCTAGCGTTTTTTGTTTGCATTGCTATAGCTTGAATACCATCTGTTTTCACAGGTACAATCCCCAAGAAAGCGAGCGAACTC
>NZ_JBJEEX010000085.1:0-35889 GCF_051873495.1 Floccifex sp. | reverse complement strand
GTAATTGAGTCAGCTATCCTTTTTTGTACAGGCTATTTAACTGTTACAGCCTCTTAGTTTAGTTCATGTATTTTATTATGAATTAAAGAATCAAATTTATTTAATATATCAACATCTGTTTCTTTGGAAACAATATAAGACATTAAATCCAATATCTTATTTTTATCATTTCCTAATAAGAAACAAATATATTCTCCTTGTGAAACGGTAGGGACATACAAACGTGTTAATACTTTTTTTGAATATCCGATATCATCAACAACGATAAACCCTAATTTCAATAGTCTTTGAAGTACTTGTTGTACTGAATAGACGCTCATGTCTTCACATTGGTCAGCGATTTGTGATGCGGATAAGTTAGAAGAGGAATTCCATAGGACATCCATTATTTGGATTTCCCGGCTAGTTAATATCTTTTCCATAATGTTATATCAATCCTTTACTTCATTATATACTAGAAAATCATTCAAATAAAGGTCGTTTCTTATGAATTTGTGTCCTCACTTAATCTAAAATAATATAAAATAATGACAGGGAGATTGTTTTTCTCCCTTTTTTTGTTCTAAAATCAAGAAAGGAGGAATTTATATGTTTGATACACAATTAAAAATAAATTATTACTTTAATGAACTTTGTAAGATTCCACATGGTTCGTATCACGAAAAAGAACTATCCGATTATATTATGAATTTTGCCAAGGAGCATCATCTTCAATACATTCAAGATGAACTTTATAATGTGATTATTTTCAAAGAAGCGTCTGAATCATTTGAAGGAAAATCCATTTTACTTCAAGCACATATAGATATGGTTAATGAAAAAGACAAAGATTCGAATCATAATTTTGATACGGATCCTCTACAAATCTATGAAAAAGACAATTGGTTATATGCCACGAAAACAACACTAGGAGCTGATGATGGAGCTGGTGTTGCCTACATGCTTGCCTTATTAGATGATGACACTTTATCTTTACCCGCTTTAGAATGTGTATTTACTGTTCAAGAAGAAGTTGGTTTATGTGGTGCAACGTACTTAGATACTTCCATGTTGAAGAGTAAAATGATGATTAACTTAGACTCCGAAATCACGAATCAAATTTGTATTTCAAGTAGTGGTTCAGTTGGTTGTGATATTTCAAAGGAAATCACTTGGCATAAAAATGAAAATCCATGTATTACCGTTGAAATTGATGGATTATCCGGAGGTCATTCTGGAGGCGATATCAATAAATATAAAGGTAATTCCATTCGTATTGTAGCTCGTATTTTATATTATTGTATGACACAAGGAATTGATGTTTCGCTTGTATCTTTACAAGGAGGATCGAAGGTCAATGCGATTCCAAGAGATGCTTCCGTTACTTTTAGTACAAGTCAGGATATACATTTTGTAACTTCGACTATCGAATCTATTTTTAATACAATTAAAGAAGAATTAAAAGAAAATGATCCAAATGTATTCATGAATTTATCGCAAACAACAAGTGATCAATGTATTGGTTTAGAACAATCTAAGGAATGGATTCAATATTTGTATTTATCCATTAATGGTTGTCTAGAACTATCACAGCGTATTGAAAATTTACCGCTTTGTTCCTTAAACTTAGGACTCACAAACATTGAAAACAATCAATGTACAGCGAGTTATTTTATTCGTTCCCCTGAAGAATCAAAACGAAATGATGTCTTAATGCAGTTAGATGGACTTGCCAACTTATGTCATTGTCAAACAAGCCATGGTGAATCGTATTCCGGATGGACTTGTGATAAAGATTCTAAATTATTAACGACTTTCAAAAAACTTTATTATGAAAAAACAGGAATTGAGTTAAAAGAATACGCAACCCATGGTGGTCTGGAAACAGGTGTGTTCAAAGGAAAGATGCCAGATCTTGATATTATTACTATTGGACCAGAAATGGAGCATATTCACTCTCCTAAAGAACGTTTAAATCTTGTTTCTTTTAAGAATATGTATGAGTTATTAATTGAATTTATTCAGTGTCTTTAATTAGTAAACAAAAAAAAAGAGGATTTCAAATCCTCTTTATTTATTATCTATATTTTCTAGAAAAAAGACGGTATAATTTGTTGATTTTTTGTGAATCACAATAGTTGTATCTTTCTGATTTGTACCATTGTGGACAATTTCTTTCTAAATCATACATTTGAAAATAAACATTACCATACATCATAATTAAACCCTCCAACTCTTTTGTTTTCTCTTTGTAATTGTATTATAGAACCAATATGATAGAATTAAAATAGCTTGATAGCCTAATCATTTAAGTATATTTTGTGCTTATAGCACAAATAAATTTATAAAACTTTTTCATGAAAATTTTCATTTGTTTACAATGTGTAAACAATAAATACAATAGTCTATGTTTTATAAACAATCACATATTTGTATATAAACTATAAACAATTAATCATAAGTAGGAGGCAATATGATATCTTTAGATGACTTATATGTACAAGTACAAGAACAATACAAATTAAACTGGATTGCTGGTAAAAAAGGTGGGGTTCACCCTGTTGGTTGGGTCCATTTAGTTGAAGATCCTAAAATCATTCAATTTCTATGGTCCAATGACTTAGCTTTAACACTAGGCGTAGGTTTTCAAAGTGAACAAGCACTAATGGATTGTATTATTCGTTTAGTACAAAGAAACTGTGTAGGCTTAATCATTAATACCGGAGAATATATCAATGAAATTCCCGAATCCATTATTCATTATTGTGACCAACATAATTTCCCTTTATTAACACTTCCTTGGGAAATTCATGTCAATTTATTTATCAAAGACATTAGTATTCGTTGTCAACAAGCAACCATTAATGATGAAAAAATTGCGTCTTATTTTATTAAAGGATTTAAAAACGAAGAAAAATTAGATCAATATCGTGAAGAATTAAGTGAATATTTTGATGTAAACAATGATTTTCAGATTACTGTTATTGATGTGTTAAAAAAAGATGAAACCGAAATACAAAAACAGAAAATCCAAGCTCGTCTTCGTTTTTATTTTGGAAACATCAACTGTAAGTATTTATTCTTCTGGTATGAAGATCATTTAATTTTGATTACCAATAGTTTACCTTTGCCTAATTTATATTCTATGTGTGAAAAAATGATTCATGTTTCTAAATCAAAGCTAGGAAATCTTCCGATTCGTATTGGCATTGGAAGTAGTCTTCATGATTTAAAATCAACGGCCAAAAACTATAAAAGAGCCAAAGCAGCTTTAGAATACGCACATCGCTTTGAACAAGAACTAGCTATTTTTTCAAATATAGGTTTCTATCAAATTTTATTCAGTGTTGAAGATAAAGATATTTTAAATGATTATTATCATGAGTGTTTAAATCCATTAATTGAATATGACAAAAAACATCATTCTCAATTAGAACTTACTTTTGAATATTATTTAAAATACAATGGAGCTATTTCCATCATTGCCCAAGAACTATTTACCCATCGTAATACTATTAATTATCGTATTCAAAAAATAAAAACTTTATTAGACAGTGATTTAGATGATTCCCAGGAATTATTCAAGTATTCTTTAGCTTACATGGTAAAAGACAAGGAGGAAGAATAATGATTACTTATCGAGATGCGATAATACAAGATGCTCAATCTTTTCTTACTTTTTTAGAACAAATTGGATCTGAATCCGATAATTTAACATTTGGACAAGAGGGTCTAGGAATTACAGTTGAACAAGAACAAGATTATATTCAATCCATTATTGATTCTAATTCTGTAATGTTGTTAGCTTTGGATGGTAATGAAATTATTGGAAACATCAATATCAACGTTCTAACAAGAAATCGTTTAAAACATAGAGCTGAACTTTCTATCACGGTAAAAAAAGCGTATTGGAATCAAGGGATTGGAACGGAATTAATGAAACAAGCTATATCGCAATCAAAAAATAAAAACATAGAAGTTATTTCTTTAGAAGTAAGATGTGATAATAAGTCAGCAATTCATTTATATGAAAAGTATGGTTTCACAAAAATAGGAACTTTCCCTAAGTTTCTAAAAATAGACAATGAATACATTGATTGTGATTTGATGAATTTGTATTTATAACACATGAATCAAAATAGCCACAATATCAAATAAATGGTTATCACAAAGTTCTAACGATTTTTTTACCGAGGCTTTTACCAAGGTTATTACGGAGGTTAATATAGATATCTTACCTACATTACGCAAAGATTTACCGAAATCGTGTAATAAATACCCATATTATCATAATGTTTGATAATGTAAATACGGAGGTTATTACGGAGGTTGTTACGGAGGTTAAACGAAGTTATACCAAGGTTGTTACCAAGGTTAATGCAGAGCCAAGGTTAATGCAGAGGTTATAAACGTCAGCATAAGAATGCACAAAATTAGGTGCCAGATTTTTTACCAGTTTTGGTAAATAATTCAGCACCTCTTTTTAATAATGGTTACCAGGTTTCGGCTTTCTCAGCCGCTTAAAATTCCAAGCTATCCGTATTCAAGAGGAAATACTTCATTCCCATAATCACAAAGCCTTCATCGTTTCTCCAAGGCTTCTTGCTACCATTAACAATAACAATCTTTTTGAAGGAATCCGGGATGTTGCGCAGAGAATTAAATTCCTGTGTCTGTTTTTCTTCCGATGCCATATCGTATGCTACCTGGATATAATATCTTTGATTGCCCTGATTTACTACGAAGTCAACTTCCAGTTGTTTACGAACACGGTGTCCATCCTTATCCTTATCATATACATCGACAACACCCACATCTACATTGTAGCCACGAAGCAACAGCTCGTTATAAACAATGTTTTCCATAATATGTGTTGGTTCTTGTTGCCTAAAATTCAGTCGAGCGTTTCTAAGCCCCAGATCAGTAAAATAATACTTCAAGTTTGCACCGATATATTTTCTACCTTTGATGTCATATCGGCTGGCTTTGGAAATCAGAAAAGCTTCTGCCAATAGGTTGATATGATGAGAGATTGTCTTGTTGGTATAAGTCATCTGGCGTTCACTGGTAAACGTGTTCGCAATTTTTGATGGATTGGTAGGTGCCCCGATTACAGACGCAAGAACATCAACCAGAATTCCTATTTCATCCACACTTTGAATCTTGTTTCTTTCAATAACATCCTTCAGATATACATTGGCAAAAATGTTTCTCAGATAATCTGCTTTCTGTCGCTCACTTTGGAACCCTACAACCTGCGGCAATCCTCCATAGGTCATGTACTCGTCCCAGGCATCGTCATAATCACCGTCATAGACAGAATAAAACTCTGCAAAAGAAAGCGGATAAATCCTTATCTCATCACCTCTGCCACGGAACTCAGTCACGATGTCACTGGAAAAGAATTTGGAGTTGCTACCGGTTACATAAACATCTATGTTGCTCATACGAAGCAAGCTGTTCAGAACTTCCTCAAATCGTGGCATAAACTGGACTTCATCTAGAAGCAGATAGTATTTGTCAGAATCTTTCATTGCGTCCTTAATGTAGCGAAAACACACCTTTGGATCTCGCAGTTCTTCGTTTTCAATGCCATCTAGAGCAATTTCGATAATATGGTCTGCATCAACACCACTTTTCAAAAGGTATCTTTTGAAAATCGTAAATAGCAGAAAAGACTTTCCGCATCTACGAATACCCGTAACAACTTTTATCATGCCGTTGTCCCTACGTTCGATTAGCTGTTGTAGATAAACATCTCTCTTGATTTCCATAACTTCACTCCCATTTTCCGTGCAGTTGCACATTTTTTAGTAATGCGATTTTATTACAAAACAAATTACATTTCAACGTCCATTCCCATTTTATGTGTATCTGTATGTTTTTATGTAACGCCGTCGAAAAAATTTATCAAACCTTTTTTCAATTTTTTAAATGTCCTGGTGTTTTTGATATTAGTAGATAGGGAGGTAATGAGGTCAATCAAATTTTCACCAATTTCATTGTTCAAATATGCATCCACAATTACAACAATACCATTGTTTCTTTGCCTTTGATTTCACTCCACCTGTTACCAATAAACTCATTCCACCTGTCATTAAAGCAGCTCCCACTTTAGCTGAATTTACTTTTTTCTTAGGCACAGCTTTAGTTTGCGTTTTGTGGTTAGTAAGTCGAAATGGATGGAGTGGATTTAGGTTTAGTGTTGTTTTTGTCTTTGAAACATATTCCATATTGTCTTCGTACAACTCAATGTTGTGACTACCACATTCAGGACATGTCATAGAACGATTACTGTTTCCAGAACGAATTACTTTTGCCATAGAATCATCCCTTTCTTACTTTATTCTACTTCCATTTTTAAATTAACACATCGATTATATTGATTCCTCCTTCTTATTTGTATCTTATATTTTAATGCGACATTATTGTTGTCAGTTACAAAAAAATAGACTTGTCATAAGACAAATCTATTCTGTACGAATGGTAATGGATTCAATAACGGGTTGTTCACTTGCTTCAATTGTTCCGTTATCATCAGTTGGTTGTGCTTGTTCGCATATTTCATCAACAATATCCATTCCTGATAAAACTGTTCCAAAGGCAGCGTATTGACCATCTAAGAACGTTGAATCCGATTGAACAATAAAGAATTGTGAACTAGCCGAATCATAGGCTGAGCTTCGTGCCATCGAGATTGTTCCACGCGTATGTGATAATTCATTATCGACTCCATTGGCTGAAAATTCTCCTTTAATGGTTTTATCCGATCCTCCGGTTCCATTTCCATTGGGATCTCCTCCTTGCATCATAAAACCATCAATAATGCGGTGGAAAGTTAGGCCATCATAGAAACCAGATTCCGCTAAATCCACAAAGTTTTCCACTGTCTCAGGTGCTTGTTCACTGTCTAATTGCACAACAATTGTTCCATAGTCTTTAATTTTAATGTCGGCAAAATAAGTAGGTGCTGGTTTAAATAATAAATATCCACATACTAGAACAACTAAAAGAATTGGTATAAGTAACCATTTTTTCTTGCTTGGTTCTTTGTGTGTAAATGCTTCTATTTTATCTTTACACTTGGCATCCACTGGCTGATATGGATCTTTACTTTGTTTCAAACAATTGTATTTATAGTGTTTCATGTCTTTATTGCTTTGAAAACAATATTGAATGTAGTCTTCTAATACTAGTTCATCAAAAGATAGAGCATCGGCTAATTGACGAATACTGAAATCAGAATATAAATAGGATTTAATAATAAATCTTGTTTCCAAATTAAATGTATTTAATTTTTCATTGATTTGTTCAAAAGGAATATCTTCTTTCATGTCTAGAATTTCAATTGTTTCTTCAACACTTGGTTTGGCATCTTTCCATTTTTGAGCATTCAAAGACAATTTATTTTCACAAATACGAATTGTGGATTTTAAACACAAGTCATTGAATTCTTGAATTGTTTGAATATTCTTTTGAAAGAATATTTTCCAAATTTCATCATAAACTTCTTCAAAAACAAAATCCGTTTTAGTTTTATCTTCTAATAAAAAGTCACAAAAGAAATAAACTTTTCCTTTGGTTTGTTCATATAAAGCTAACACTGCTTCTCTTTTTTTATTCTTTGCGTCTTGTATCATCTTTTCCATATTAAGGCCTCATTGTATCTGAATCTTGTAGTACATAATCTATTTTTAAGTTATCAATTATATCCATGTCTTCTTTTGAAATTGAAAAATCAAAGATATCAAAGTTTTCTTGAATACGACTAGGCGTCACTGATTTAGGTAAAGGAATAATTCCTTTTTGAAGGATATAACGAAGACTAATTTGTGATGTTGTTTTATGATATTTTAAAGCTAAATTCTTTAATTCTTCGTTTTCTAATATCGTTGTTCTTCCTAATGGACTATAGGCTTCTACAACAATGTCGTGTTCTTGACAATATTGAACTAATTCATCTTGGGTAAGTCCTGGATGAAATTTAATTTGATTAACCATTGGTTGTATTTCCATATCCATAATTTGTTCTAAATGATGAATCTTAAAATTAGAAACACCAATAGCCTTTACTTTTCCTTGTTTATAAGCATCAATTAAAGCTTGCCAAGTATCACGATTCACTTGTCTTGGGTTTTCATAGCCTAATTCATTGGCTGGCCAATGAATTAAATATAAATCAAAGTAATCCAATCCCATGGCTTCTAAGGAATCGTCTAATGCCTTTAGAGTAGATTCATATCCTCGATATAGGTTCCATACTTTATTGGTAATAAATAAGTCTTTACGATCGATTCCACAATTATGAATAGCTTTTCCAATCATTTCTTCGTTTTTATATATATGAGCTCCATCAATATGGCGATACCCACATTCAATTGCACACTGAACAGAAGAAATTGCTACTTCATCATTAGGTGTTTTCCATGTTCCATATCCAATATCAGGAATTTCAATTCCATTTCTTAATTTCATAGTGCCTCCTTAATTGATTGAAAATGAAGGAAAATTCCTTCTTTATCTAATTGTTCCATTGTTTCCAATGAAGCTAATTTAAAATCAAGAGCTTCTTTGGATTGAATACAAACATCTTCTTTATCAAAATCCAATATAAATTTATAAACATCCACAAAATAATTATCCCCAGGATTTTCTCTATGATAACTCATCACAAAGCCACCTTCGGCATTTGAAACATCTAATCCCGTTTCTTCTTTTACTTCACGAATGACAGCTTCTTTAGAACTTTCACCTGCCATACAAGCACCTCCTGGTACTTCCCACCAACCAGGTGCCCATGCTTTTGTCATCACTCTTTGGGTAATTAAGTAGTTTCCTTCTTTATTTTGAATAATTCCTAAAACAGATAAATGATATTGACCAGGTTTTAAAATCCAATCATTTTTCTTCATTGTTTGTCCTGTTAATTGTTTATTTTCATCATAGATATCCCAATATTCCATATATTCACCATCCTATAAATTGATTTTTAACCATGATACCACTTTTTCAAGTAATTCATCTACTTTTGTATAGTCTTTTGTCTTGGCATTAAATGTATGATTGGCTCCATCTATTTCTAATAAATCAGCATATGGGTGTTTACGTGCAAATCTATAACTTATTTCTGGATTTAAAGTAGGGTCTTGTTTCCCTACACAAACTAAAATAGGACGATGGTAGTTATATATTTCACTGGAATGTATTTCACAGTCTAAATAAAATTGATTAAACAATAATTCAACTCTTCCATCACTTGGATACATAAACGTATATCCTTGTGTTTTTAATTCTTCTTTATTTTGATTTGATAAAATATCAAAAGCATATGGTTCTTCTACATTCACTGCTCCATTAAAAGTAACCATACACTTACTATCTAGATCAGAACACAATAAGGCAATACGAGCTCCCATACTATGTCCCAATAGCCCAATACGACTTGAATCAATATGATCACAAGAACACAAATAATTAAAAGCTTCCTTTGTTTCTTCAATACATATTTTTGTTCCATAGAATTTACGAGAATAACGATTTTCTCCCATGCTGCAAAAATCTATACGAGCACTCGCAATTCCATTATTAGCTAAAGCCTGAGCTGTTTTCGTAAATAAATACCCATCTCCTTCTTTATATGCTAAAAATCCATGTAACAGTAACATACAAGGATATTTTCCATCTAAATCTGGATACGTAATCACCATAGGAATGTCATGTGTATTAGTCGATATAAATATTCTTTGTTCAATCATAATAGGTCCTATCTTTCATGTATTTGTTTTACACTCATGTGTTCAATATCAATATCAATCATAGAAATAAAATCAAAATCTTTATCAATTTCTTCTTTTACTTCTAATTCATTGGGATAATACTTACATCCCAATTTCCAAATCATTTCCCTCATCTTTGTCTTGTCTTCCATAATCTTGGCTTGTCCAAAACAAACAACACTTGAAACATAATATGCCCAATCATCTTTTAGTATTCCATCATTCCATGTAGTGAAACATACTTTGGAATTCCTATGAATTGAATCTAGTTTATGTCCCTTTTTAGCACAATGAATATAAAGATGATTGTCTTCATAATAAAAATTAACAGGAATCGTATATGGATATCCATCATCTCCATAAACCGATAAAGCCCCTCTTCTATTACTTTCAAGTAAAACAATACCCTCACTTATATCCAATTCATTCTTAGTTCTTCTTATCCCTCTAAACATATAAACTCCTTCAACTTTTCAACTATTATCTTGTCTGCATCTAGCCAATGAACATCATCTAGTTCATCTTGATGTAACCATTGTATATGATTGTGTTCATTTAATGAAATAATTCCCGATTCAATTGAACACATAAAACAAGCCATAGATAAATGAAAAGAAGGATAATCCCATTCCACACTATCAAAATAAGAATCAACACAAACGGTTACATTCAATTCCTCTTGTATCTCTCGAACTAAAGCATCCTCTAATGACTCATCCTTTTCAACTTTACCACCAGGAAATTCCCATAGTCCTTTAAATTCACCATAACCTCTTTCACATGCCAAATATTTCCCATTATCTACAATAATAGCAGCCACTACTTTAATGTTTTTCATATCAAAACTATATTACCTTCTTAATTTAAAATCAAAATAAACATCATCATCTGCTTCGTGTTCCATATCTACATGGAATAAATAAGCTCCATTTGGTTTTAATGAGTTTTCTATGAATGTCATTTTTCCTTTTCCTATATATGTAAAAGGAAGAACAATTCCATTTTCTTCTTTTGTTTTCTTCACAAATATATGAACACATTTACTCATTTTAATTGCCATTAATTCTTTTTGGGAGATGTTTGATACTGTTTCCCATTGGAATGTTTTTGAATCAATATATCCATCATCATAGTTTAAGTTTTCTTTTACAGTATTTCCTTTATGAATGGTTACATAAATATATACAACTCCATCATATATATCCGTTCCTTTCATATAGTCTTTAGGATTTTTAAGTAATAGTTGTTTAATTTGGGTCTTTTTATACGATGCCCATAGTTTAAATGTTTGATTTGCTTCTAGGTCTGAGAATTCAATTTCATATCGACTAAGTCCATATTGAATTAAATCTTCTAAGTATTGTTCTAATTCAATGTTTAGATCAATATCATTTAAACTAAATACATTATTTATACACTTAAAATAATCACTTTCTATCATGTATTGAATCGCATGATCAAATGATTCTTGGCTATAATATTTTGTTTTTTGTTTAATGATATTTTCTAATTCCTTTATTTTAATGTTTCCAGCGTGTTCAATAACTTCTTGTACAATTAAATATTCATAGTCACGCACAATGGGCAACATATCTGAAAGATATTTAATGAATTCTTCTTGTCTTGTATTGAATACAGGTAAATTATCTTCATTAATGTTCTTTAAAAATCCATAATACGAATAGTTCTTTGTTCCGGATATTTTTGACTGCATGAACTTTAATAAATCAGGGGCATAGTCATTATTTAAGTAATCCATGTGTTTTGGATAGTCACTTGCTCCTATGTATTTTTTAAAATTCTTATAGTCTTGTTCCAAGTATTTTCTTGTATTAAAATTCACATCATCGATATAAGCCATAATTTCTTTTTTACTTAAATCATCAAAATGAATTTCAACACCATAATCACTTAAACCAATACTCTTAAAATCTTCTACAACTAGATCTTTTACCAAATTCTTTTCCATTACGAAGTTTTTAGACAATCCTCCTAGGGCAAAGGCAATTTGTACACTTCGTTTATAGTCATTTCCGATAAAGTCTAATACCGTGACATATTGTTTTCCTTCATAGTTTCTTAGTCCACGTCCTAATTGTTGAATGAAAATCGTTTGTGAATCCGTTGGACGAAGAAATAAAACCATGTTTACGCCTGGAATATCCACTCCTTCATTTAAGATATCCACTGTAAATAATATTTCTAAATCAGAATTATCACTTTGAAGATCGTTATAAGCTCGAATACGTTCTCCAATACTGTTTTTTCCTGTTAAATATTGCGTATGATAATAGTCTTCCATGGCTTGAGACATACGAATCGCATGCGAAATATCACGACAAAATGCTAAAGCTTTTAGTTTTTGTCCTGGAATACGATGTTTTTCAATCATTTTATATATAAAGTCACAGTGTTTTTCATCTGAAAATTGTTCAATGAATTTATGTCCCTTCGTACTTTTTTCACTATATTCAATTAATTCATCTCGAATTCCATAATAATGAAAAGGAACAACTAAGTGATTCATAATCGCATCTCTTAATCGAAGTTCATAGGGAACATTTTGATCAAATAATTCAAATACATCTTCTCCATCCATTCTTTCAGGAGTAGCAGTAATTCCAAGTAAAAACTGTGGCTCAAAATATTCTATTATTTTTCGATATGTACTAGCTGTGGCATGGTGACATTCATCAATAATAATGTAATCAAAGTCATGGGGATTAAATAATTCCAATGAATTAGCCATTGTCACATTCGTTGAAAACACAAAATCTTTATCAAATTCTTTGTAGTCTTTATTATAAATTCCATAGCTTTTGTTAGATCCAAATATTGTCTGAAACGTTTCAAAAGATTTCATTAAAATAGAACCTTCTTGAACAACATACAACAAACGATCTGGATTAAAATTTAAGGCATCAAAAGCCGCCAAATAAGTTTTTCCACTCCCTGCTGCAGAACAAATAAGTGCTTTACTAGCTCCCATAGCACGAATTCGATTCAATTCTTTTAGAGCTTTTCTTTGCATGTAATTAGGTTTTGTAGAAGCATTGGCTACACTATAGTCCATGTCCCATCGTTCAATGGCATAAAATAATTTATTTTTATATTCTGAAATTAATGATTCATCTAATAATACTGTTTTATCCCATAAATAATTAAATTCTTTTTTAGCCTCGTCATAAGAAGAACCAATAACCGATACATCCCATTCAATATTCTTTAATAACGCATATACCGTAATATTAGAAGACCCAATTAATAATTCATTATAATCATCAAATTCAAATAAATATCCTTTTGAATGAAACCCATTGGTGTTTCCATTTAAATCCTTAAAACACTCTATATCTAGATGACAACTAAACTGATTATTATATTTATTCTGTAAACCATAAAAATAAGTTAAAGAATCAACATCTGTAAAATTCTGATACGTAGAAGTAATTATTTTTCCCTTAGCTCCTCTAGCTAGTGCTGCTTCAATATTAGGAGCAATCAACTTCAAACCCGCTTTTTTAATAAAACTAACGGAAAAATAAAAACTATTACATAGATCAATGTTCTTCCTTAACTTATCAATAAATCTTTCTTCACTATAATTCGTATAAAACTTACTAGACATATCATCACCTGAAGCTATTATAGCAGGTGCTTTGTTGAAAATAAAAGAGTCTGTATTTGACCATAGTTCCAATATGTGATCTAATTATTTTAGGTGATTAAAGTGGAAAAATTATTTTTAGATAAACCCGTTGATAAATCGATTTTATGGGATGGAACAACAATACCGATTGAATCATGGGATTCATTATTTTCAAAGTTGTCTTTTACGCTAACTAAAGGTGAAAAAAGAAGTATTCCAGTATTTTTAAATAATATTGAATATGAAGCAAAGCTAACTTATGTAAATGTTCAAGGAACACGAAAAATCATTCAACTCCGCTATAACCCTAGCAGCGCTTTATCAAATAAATTAAGAGAAATTTATCCTATTAGCACAAAGGTTTTAGTTGATAAAGAAAACATTCCTTATCAAAATGATTTAAACACTATACAGTTTTATGTAAATGATCATGATCAAATTATCATCAAATGTTTTCCACAATCAACAGACACAATAAGAAGAGAGGAAATCAATATGGATAATGGAAATGATATTTTAACTTTCTACATGAAAGAAATGAAATCTAAATATCCGCAATTTAAGTCCTATCAAGATTACCATTTGTTTACTTTACTCTGCATGAAATTCTATTTCTTCTCAGAAAGAAGTTTCGACTTTGATCCAGACAATATTCTTCAATATTTAACAGATGGTTCAAATGACGGTGGTATCGACGCGATCTTTAACGATCCTAACAGTGAAGATAATGATGTAATTGTCATTCAAAGTAAGTACTATAATAGTACTTCTTTAAAAAGTGAAGATGTAATTGGTGAACTTTATAAAATCAATGAAACTTTAAAAGATCTACAAAACAATCGTGTTAGTAAATATAATGAAAATTTAGTTTCTGCCTATCGTAATGCGACAGGGCAAAAAGGTGATAACGGTGAAATACGAATTTATTTCTTTACTTCTTATGCACCTAAAACAACTAGAGAAACAACTAAACTAATCAGAACTTCAAATAAATTTTTAGAAAACTACTCAGTAGAGTTAAATTTTAAAAATGACATCGAGCAACAAATTCAGCTCTGTGAAAATGATAGTTCATATGTAGAATCTGGTAAACTTAAACTAGATAAAGTTAATAATTATCTAGAATATGAAGATTCTGTGATCGTTAATGTATCAGCTCTTGACCTTCAAAAATTGCAGAACATTAAAGGTAATGCACTACTTGGAAAGAACCTTCGTTATTTTGTTCGTGACAAAAACGTTGATACAGCTATTGATCAAACAATATCAAAAGAACCCGACAACTTTTGGTACAAAAACAATGGAATTGTAATCATATGTGATGATTATTACTTTGATGGTATTTATATTAAACTTGAAAAGTTCTCTATTATTAACGGAGGTCAAACAACATATAAAATTGGTCGTTCTGATATTGAAAAAGATTTTTACCTTCAATGTAAAGTCATTAAATCAAAAGGATCTAGTGAAAAGGAGAAAGACAATTTTGCCTATGAAATTGCCGAATCAACAAATTCACAAAAACCTATTAAGAAGGCTGATTTAAAAGCAAATTCACCTGAACAGCTTCGTCTAAAACAAAGACTTAAACATGAAAATGTTTATTATTTAACTAAAAAAGGTGAAAAAGTTCCTAAACAATTTAGTGAACCACACCAAAGTGCCACACTTGAACAAATTGGTAAAATTGGATTGGCTGCTATTGTTCAACAACCTGGATCTGCTCGAAGCAATCCACAAAAAATGTTCAACGAACAAGTTTACTTCAATATTTTCGGTGACCAAGTGGAAGCAGGAGTTTTAGCTGATTTATTAAAAATACAAGAATATTATCGTCAATTTTTAAAAACTGATTTATCACGTTTTGATAAACAAGAAGTTTTGCCGATTATCAAAAATGGACTTACATATCAATTAGCTTGTATTACTCTTCTATTTAAATTAGAAAACAATGTATTCTCATATGATACGTTAGGAAGATATTTTAATGATTCTGACGAATTAAAACAAGTACTGAAAAACATGGGCGATATGAAATATCTAATTAAACATAATTATGATAATGAAAAAGAAATGTTTTTTGACATATTCTCGGCAATTGGTACTGAAGTACTTGGTTATTGTTTTTCAAATGCCTTACAAAAAGCTTTGGAAAACCAAACTACAATATCTGCTGCCAACTATTTAAAACTTGATAGTAATTACTATAGAGAAATCATCAAAAGATTATGGTATATATATAAATCGAACAAAACATTAAACTCAAATATTAAATTATTGGCTCATAAATAAATATTATAAAAAACTGAATATTTTAAACAGACAAGGTATTATTTTCCTTGTTTGTTTTATTTTTAGAAAAAAAGGCATAAAAAAAAATCCTTACAACGTTTAAATAAGGATTTTTTCCCCTCGTATATTGGATATATACTTTGGTTGAATTTGCATTACAAGTATATCATTTACACTGATATTTGCAAGCATATATTTTTAAATAAATTTATTTTTTTGTTTTATTTTATGTTGTATTATGTGGTTATGAATAACTTTGATTGGAATGGAAATGATGAACATGATTTGTTTGATGATTATATGAATATGGAAGCTATGAATGATTCTTCTTATTCTTCTTCATCTAAGTCAAATCATAAAAAGAATATTGATGTTGGATCTGCTCCTGATTCACTTCAAGTTATACTGGCTCTTTGTATTCTTGGATTTGGATTGGTTCTTCCTTTTGTTGCGGATCTAGGAGTTCTTGGTTTTTGTCTTAGTTGGGGGATTTCTAGTATTCTTACCATTCTTATTTTGAGTGTTTGATATCTGAAAAGATATCATTTTTTTATTTAGACACAATTGTCTAGTGATTCTTAGTCTGTGTCGTGGTAATTTGAAGATAGATAATATAGTTTGTATGTAGGAGGAAATCATATGGATTCTAAAAATATAGGATTGTTTTTAAAGGAACTACGAAAAGAAAAGAATCTAACCCAGGAAGCTTTAGCTGAAAAATTAATGGTATCGTCTCGTTCTGTTTCACGTTGGGAAACGGGTTCTAATTTACCGGATTTGAGTTTATTAATTGAGTTATCAGAATTTTATGGTGTTAGTATTTCAGAAATTATTGAGGGTAAAAGAATGATAGAAGATAAAAGTGATGTTAAGTGTGTAGTAGATTATAGTAATGAGAAATTAAAAATAGAAAAAAGAAAAATAGTGTGTATTTGTCTTATTGTATTTGGTTTATTTATTTTGGTTTCAGCTTTATCAATTTTTCCCAATGATAGTAGTTGGTCTAGTATCTATGCGATATTAGGTAGTTTGTTTATTATTACTGGATTGACTCTATGTTTTAAAAAGAAATTACTTTGTATTGGTATATGTATAATATCTTTCTTTTCCTTCTTTATGGTTTCAGATTATATTTGTGTAACCCAATTCAATCAAGTTCCTCGATTTAGTTATTTAAAATCATATGGAGATGATGTAATTGAACACAAGACTTTCTTTTATACAGTTATTCAAAGAAATCCAGGAACAGAAAACGAGATCATTGAAATAGAAAAATAAAGAACCAGGGTTAACAGATTAGCCCTGATTCTTTAAATTTGAAACTATTATAAGTTTTCACCATTTGATGCGATAACATCTTTATACCAATAAAATGATTTTTTCTTGTAACGTTTTAAAGTTCCTTCCCCGTTATCGTCTTTGTCTACATAAATAAATCCATAGCGTTTACTCATTTCTCCTGTTGAAGCAGATACTAAATCAATACATCCCCATGGGGTATATCCCAATAAATCAACACCATCAAGCTCAACTGCATCTTTCATTGCTTTAATGTGTTGTCTTAAATAATCAATACGATAATCATCTTCAACTGTTCCATTTACTAGAACATCTTTAGCTCCTAATCCATTTTCTACAATAAATAATGGTTTTTGATAACGATCATATAATGTATTCATAGTAATTCTTAAACCTAATGGATCAATTTGCCATCCCCATTCACTTGACTTAAGATATGGATTTTTAGTTCCTTTGAAGGCATTTCCCGTACTTCCTTCTACATCTGTTCTTGTTGTTGTACATCTCGATGAATAATAAGAAAAAGAAATAAAATCAACAGTGTTTTCTCTCAATAGTTTTTCCTCTTCTTCACTCATATCCAATTCAATACCTAATCGTTCAAATTCTTTTAAAGCATAATTTGGATAATATCCCCTAGCTTGAACATCAATGAACATTAAGTTTTCTCTTTCTTTACATTTTGCATCCCATACATCTTCTGGCATTGCACAATATGGATAATATTCTCCAGCAGCTACCATACATCCAATCATATTATTGGGATCAATTTCATGTGCAATCTTAGTAGCCAGTGCACTTGCGACTAATTCATGATGAGCACTAATATATTTTGCATATGTCTCATCTTCCCCTTCTTCAAACATTAAGCCTGCTCCCATAAATGGTAAATGTAAAATCATATTAATTTCATTAAACGTTAACCAATATTTAACCAAACCTTTGTATCTAGTAAATAATACTGTTACTAAGTTTTTGTAGAAATCAATCATCTTATGATTTTTCCATCCACCGTATTTTTTTATTAAATGCATTGGACAATCAAAGTGAGTAATTGTTACAAGTGGTTCTATACCATATTTATGACATTCTCTAAAAACATCTTCATAGAATTGTAATCCTTCTTCATTGGGAGTTTCTTCATCACCTAGCGGAAAAATTCTACTCCAAGCTATGCTTAATCTAAAAGTTTTAAACCCCATTTCTGCAAATAATTTAATGTCTTCTTTATAATGATGATAAAAATCAATTGCTTCTAATGCCGGGAAATTGTGTTCAGAATCAATTTCTGTAATATGTTTTTTACCCAACATTACCGGAAAACGATCCGGTCCATGTGGACATACATCAACATTCGCTAATCCTCTTCCACCAACATTATATGCACCTTCACATTGGTTAGCAGCTGTCGCTCCTCCCCATAAAAAATCTTTTCTAAATCCCATAATTAATATCTCCTTTATTCTATTTTTTACTTTTAAACACAACCGGTCCTTCAATTCCAAACCGTTCAATTGGCAAATAACTACTTAATCCATCTCTTATTTCTGTACCGAGAGTATTTGTGACTTCAATATATATTGAATTTTTACCTTCCACAATTAAATTAGTTAAATCAAAAACATATGGTTTACATATTTTAGTATCTACTAACACATCATTAACATAAACTTGACATGTTTCATATACATTACCTAAATCCAAAATAATATTAGTTCTTTTATCAATAACAAATTCTCCAGAATATCTTACCGTACCTACACTAGTTTCATATCCTTCAATTTCTTCTATACAACATAAACTATGACATCCTTCAATTAATTTAAAGTTTGGATAATCCTTTGCATTGGCATACGAAACATCCCAATTAATATCTATATTCACATCTTGATAATCACATATTTTATTTTGTTTTTTGGCAATTAGTTTTTCTTTTGTGACTAGATATATTTTTGATTCATATGGAGTTAAACTCAATGTATTGTCTGATTCATACAACTGATCTTCAAAAGCATTATATACATATACATTTCTATCTTTATCAAAATTAATACTTGTATTAACTTCAATATAAGTACTTTCATTAAAGAACATATAAATATGATAATTATCTTTTAAATATTCATGCATAACTAATTCTTTATAGTCTTTTTCAAGTTCTACTGATTGATATTTTTTCAATCTATTACCTAAATCATTAATGTCTACTACTTCAAATTCACAAATTACATCTAGATTTTCATCTGAATTAATGTCTAAAACATTATTAAACATCTTATTAACAAAAATTACTTTTATATTTTTGTTATGCATCTTAATTAGAACTTCCAATAAATCTCTAGGCATATTGTCAGTATATGGAATAACTAATACTTCAAATTCAGTTTGATTAATTATATATGAACCTTGGTTAAGTAATGCATTCATCAAATAATCTCTTGTGACGATGTTATATGACAATTGACTTTGTGTTAAAACTTTACATACTTTTTCAATTGGCATATATGCTCCTGCCCATTCAAATTCAGCGGGATATAATACACCTATCTTACAAGGGTACATTCCTTCACTAAACATAGAAGTCACACGATTAATATAATCATCTAATATCTTAAAATATCTAAATTGCGGATTATTGCCATGTGCATAAAAATGCGGTGGACAATCCCAGTCAGGAAAATCTTTGGGATTGAAGGCATGTGGCACAAAGTGATTTACACCTCTTGCCATTAAACTATCACTAATCCATTTCATAGTTTTTAATCCTTCATTCCACCCATAAGCTCCAAATGCCTCACACATCGTATTTCCTTTTTTCTTAGGGTCTAAATAAGCACTTGATGTTCCTAACTTAGCTAAGGCATAATGATAAAATTCGCCATTTGCTCCACCTGTATTAAAAGCATCGTGATGATAATTCATACCAGGAACAATTTGAGTACCAATCACATCAATTCCTGCCATATGCATAGCCTCTTGTCCCCTAAAATAATGACCCGTACCATATCCCAATCTAGCATGAGCTCCATTATCTTCGATTGTATGTCCAACATACATAACACTGTGGTTACTACACCAATCAGCTAAAACCTTAGTGAAATTTTCATTATATAATTTCGTAATCAAATCCATGTATTTAAAACGAATTGTGCTTTCCATACCATTGGCGTTAAACCATAATAATGGCAAATACCTCAAATCAAAATCCAATTTTTCAAATAAGCCATCACAATAAGGCAATGGCATATCCATACCAATAGATGCATCTGTACCTTTGATATTGCCAAATCTTGGTTCATCACTAAAAAAAGCAGTTATAGTCTTACCAAATTCATCAGCATAATGAGCATAGTGTTTTTCATATACTTCATCAATCAACACTTGTGTGGCTTCTTTTACAAGTGGATTTAAATAATCTTTAGTGGCTTCTTCTAATCCTTTATTTGTTTCAAATATCACAAAAATTCTATACGCTCCATCAGCAATATCAACAGTTAACAATCTAGTATCAACATTAAAATTATCTGTAATATCAACAAGTGTTGTATCATCAATTTTATCTACATATTGTTCATCTAGATTTATTCTTTTAGCCATATATATTTTCAATACTCTATCACTTGCATCCGGCTTATCCCATACTCTGCCTTTTAAAATATTTAAATTAATCCTAGCTCTATTAATAGGACCATGAACATCATAACAACGACAATTCAGGTATTTCTTTAAATATTGGGGATACTTAGTTACAACTTTCCCGTTAGCATATCCTGTAGGAAAATGTGAATCATCTAAAATCCAAACCTTCATTGATTTCTTTTTACATTCACTAATTATTAAATCTAAATCACTCCACCACTTAGCTTGTAAATATTCCGGATGTGGCCTGGCTTCAATGCATAAACCTTTCATTCCACTTTCATAGATTTTATCAATATATTCTTTTAAAACCTCATGATTTTCACCGTGTTGCCAAAAAAACGGATATAGATTATTACTAACATCTTTTTTGAAAATGTCTTTATAAGTCATCTTGTACCTCTTAAAAAATCAGGAGTGCCATAACATATTCGAGACACTCCTTTAAGCTCATTGCTATTTACTTTTGTTTTCAATAATAATTAATGCATCTTCACTAAATGGATGCATTTCAATTTTAGAAATCTCACCGTTATATGATGACTCAAGTTCACATACAAAGCGTTCATCAAGACCAATAGCCGTAATTTTACAATTACTATAATCTCCTCGAAGTTTTAAACTTGTATTGCAAGGTACATATACTAAAATCTTATCATTATCGCTTGCCACACGAATATCAGTAGTATTATTGACTAATAATTCTTGTTTTGGTTTTAGATTATATACTTCTAATTCTTTAATAATGTTAGCCAAATATCCATAATCCCAAGCACCTTTAAAGTTCATTGCTTCTTCCCAACATTTTGGTGTATCAAACGCTTCTCCAAGATCACTAGCAAAATTTTTCTTAACTTTATGCCAACTATAAATACCAGCCGCTCCATAAGTAATACCAGCACTAGCCCCTGATAAAACACTTACATAAGCAGCTCTTCTTACTTCTTTTCTAGTCCATCGACCATACATTTTACCTGAATAACCCATTTCTTCATAACATGGTTCACTGTTTATAAGTGGCTTATTGGGATATTTTTCTTTCATAACTTCTGCTAAACTATATGGCATTGTTAAATCTTTAGCATTATGACCACTTTGATAGAATATAAAATCTAATTGATTTAATAAATCACTTGGAATTTCAGAATATCTTCCTTTGATATGTGTTGTATACAAACAATCTTTGGCAAGATTTTTTAATTTCTTTGCGGTTTCAACATAATATGAAATTGCATCTTCGCCTAAAAAATCTGTATCCCCACTAATTACATACATTGGATTTAAATCAGTAAATGTTTCATGGACCTTTTTTACATAGCCATCAATAAAATCAAATGGAAGAACATTACTATGAAAAAGATTAGAAGCCCATGTATTAGGAACATAATTACACCATAATACAACAAGCGCTAATTCAAATCCTTCTTTTTTTGCCTTTACACACATCTTTCGTGCATGCTCAAAATATCCATCATTTAATTGATATGGATCATTATCAATAAATGGTTTATATTCTAATTCTGTATAAGAAGCGTCCCATTGTGGAAGAATATTAATTTGAATTGTATTAAATCCTTGTTTTTTTCGCTTAAATAAATAATAATCCCATTCATCATCTGTAATATTAGTAAACGCAGACCAACAAGTATCTGCAAAATAGAAGAATGGTTTACCATCTTTAAAAATCTGTGTATCTCTTATACTTAACATTTTTATCTCCTGATTAAAATCTTAATAGCATCATGCCAACGTGCCATTGTTTTTTTCCAAATTGTTGTATCCATAACACTATTATAAGTCCTATATTCATTATTATTAACGATATCTTTAGTATATATATGAGCAGTTATACCTGCAAGATAGCCAACTCCAATCGCACTTAACTCTTCTTTATTAGATGCTAAAACTGAACATCTGGCCATATCACTTAGAAATTGCATCAAATAGACATTTTTACTAGGACCTCCATCTGTTTTTACTTTGTTTAAAGATAAAGAACTATCGCTTGCCATCGCATTTAAAATATCTGTAATTTGATAAGCAATACTTTCCAAAGATGCTTTTACAAGTTCATTTTTTGTTGTTGTTCGCGACATTCCATAAAACATTGCTTTAACGTTATCATCCCAATACGGAGCGCTTAACCCACTAAAAGCAGGTACTAAAACAGTTTCATCTTCAGGGTTTGCTAAAGAAACAATATCTTCAATTTCGCTTGGATTATTAATTAATCCTAAATCTTTTTGTAGCCAAGTGATAACAGCACCCGCATAATTTATATTTCCTTCAAATACATAAGTCATTTCATTATCTAATTTCCAAGCTAATGATGTTGTTAAGCCGTTTTTGGATTTTTTATATTCTTTACCAATATTCATCATTATTGATGAGCCAGTACCCAAAGTTATTTTAACATCACCACTTGAATGACATCCTTGTCCATACAAAGCCGCATGTGAATCGCCCATAACCGCTAAGATAGGAATTGGTTTTTCGAATAATCCTTCAAAATCAGTGGTACCAAAACAATCATTACTATTACACACTTCTGGCAATCTATTCATATCTATTTCAAACAATTCACATAATTCTTCCGACCATTTTCCAGTATGAATATCAAATACTTGTGTTCTTGATGCATTGGAAGCATCTGTTTTAAATGATTTACCATTAGTTAGCTTGTATATCAACCATGAATCTATTGTTCCTAACATATAATCATCACTTGGATTGATATTTTCAATTAGCCATCGCATCTTACTAGCTGGAAAATATGGGGATAATACAAGTCCAGTAATCTCATAAATTTTATCTTTATAGCTTTCATATCGTTTACAAATTTCACTAGCCCGATTACATTGCCATACAATAGCATTGGCTAATGGTTTTCCACTTTTATCCCACATTACAGTCGTTTCACGTTGATTAGAAATTCCTAATGCTTTGACATCATCTAAATTAACATCAATATCTGCAAATAATTCTTTGACGACCGTTATCGTATTTCGATAAATTTCTTCAGGATCATGGCTTACATAACCTAATTCATTAATAATTTGTTTATGTGCTTTATCATTTCGTTTAATTATCTGACCATTCTGATCAAACAACAGCGCCTTAGTCCCTTGTGTACTTTGATCAATACTTAATATATAACTCATAAGTTTTCTAGGACCTTTTCAACAATACCTTTTTCATCTAACCCATAATACGCAAACATTTCTTTATTCGTTCCAGAAATTAAATGTTCATCAGGTAAATTTAATTCTAATAAAGGTGTTGGTTGATATTTTGATAATGTTTGAGCAACAATTGATCCTAATCCTCCATATGGAGCATGTTCTTCAATCGATACAACAAGTTTTACACCTTTAATATTTTCTAATAAAGTATTTACATCAAATGGCTTAATGCAATACATGTCAATTAGACCGGCGCTGATTCCTTTTTCATTTAATTCTTTAACAGCTTTTAAAGCATATGGAACCATTTCACCACATGCCACAATGCATACATCAGATCCTTCAGCCAAAACATTAGCTTTATTTAATTCAAATGACATATTTTCATCATATATATCTTCTGTCGCGCTACGACTAACACGAATATATGCTGGTTGCTCATCTTTTAATAGGTTTTCAACTAATTTAGCTGTTTGAAATCTATCACTTGGACAATATACACGCATTCCACATAAAGAACTCATAGCAGCAAAATCTTGGCAAGAATGATGTGTCATACCTAAGGCACCATAACTAACCCCACCTGAAATACCAATTAAAGTAACATTCGTATTCGAATAAGCAACATCTACTTTAACTTGTTCATAAGAACGAGTTGTCAAAAAACTTGCTGGTGAAGCAGCAAAAACCTTTTTACCACAAGAAGCTAAACCCGCACTAATACCAACTAAATCTTGTTCTGCAATTCCTACTTCTACAAATTGTTTAGGAAATTCATTAGCGAAGGGAGTTAAAGATCCACTTCCTCTTGAATCACTACAAACAACAACAATTTCTTTATCGTTTTTAGCTTTTTCTAATAATACATCACAAATAGCTTGTCTATTCGTTATTTTATTCATGCTAATACCTCTTCAATTTCTTTAATTGCTATTTCATATTGTTCCTCACTCATTACACCATGATGCCATTCTTTCGCATTTTCCATGTAAGAAACACCTTTTCCTTTTATTGTGTGAGCCATCACGACACTTGGCTTTCCTTTAATTGTCATAGCTTCTCTATAAGCTTTTTGTAATTCAGCTGTATCATTTCCATCTAGTACTTCAATTACATGCCATCCAAATGACTTAAATTTTTCACTCAATGATGCCGTTGACATAACTTCATCAGTTGTACCACTAATCTGTAAACCATTTAAATCAACAGTTGCACATAAATTATCTAATTTATATTGGCTTGCTGCCATCATCGCTTCATAGTTTGAACCTTCTGCCATTTCTCCATCACCTAGCACAACATAAGTACGATATGTTTTTTCATTCATCTTTGCAGCAAGTGCCATTCCTACACCAATTGATAAACCATGTCCCAATGAACCCGAATTAATTTCTACTCCATTTATATCTGTATTTGGATGCCCAATAAACTTTGAATTAAAACAAGAGAATGTATCGATTGCTTCTTGTTTATCAAAGAAACCCTTTTCTCCTAACACGACAAATAAAGCATCCGCGCAATGTCCTTTTGATAATAAGAAACGATCATGGTCTTCATCTTTAAAATTTTCTGGATTAACATTCATAATATCAAAATATAAGGTTGTTAATATATCGATTACACTTAAATCTCCGCCGACATGACCTGCCTTCGATTTATGCATCATTTCAATAATATCTTTTCTCAATTCATAAGATTTTCTTTTTAAATCCATTGCCTTATTCTCCTCTAATATAAGCTTTTACTTCTTCTTCGTTGTCATCATATAAATCAACTTTGATATTTAAATACTTACAAGCTTCATATAATACAGGAACAACATCTTTATGAATTCCTACGCAATGATGGATATATGGTCCCTCAACAATCTTTGCTTCTAAGCGTTTCCAATTTTTAACTTCTACCCAAACATATGTTCCTTTTGTATATGGACCTTCAATTCCTTTCGCATTTCCAAGTAACAAGGAATATTCTCCATTATCTCCATCAAAACGACATAAAGTCATTTCACCGTGCTTTGCTTCAGCTTCTACAGCTCCAGGATAGTCAAACGCTAATGGATAACCAATTGTAGGTTTGCATGATGCACATGAAATTGGCCATGGCCCACAGTGTTGTAACAATTCACCATTATCATTGTCCGGATGTCTAACTGTCCAATCCGCAAAGAATGAACGAGCTTCATCCATACCAGCAGCTTCAACCATAATTGCAGTAATTGCACCATGAATATCAGTTTCACACACTACCGGTAATCCTTCTTCATTCAATAAGCTGTTGGCAGCACATGGCATAATACCTATTTCGGATTGAAGTGCATTCCAACATTGAATTGCGATTGCATTACAACCATATTTAGTTGCTAAATCGCGCATAGCCACTTTTAATTTAGCCACATTTCTTAATTCTTCTTCTTTTACTTGAATACAAAATTTATCTTTACAGTACGAAATAACTTCATTTACTTTATCTTCATCTGCATTATTCATTGCTACTGTTAATTCATTTAAAGGGATTGGTGATAATTGAATATTATATTTTTCAAGTAATTCTCCCTCATTACACATTGTTGACAAGAAATCAAATGGTCTAGGACCGATTTGTAAAATACGTGTATGTCTGAATGCTTTTACAACATTACATACTGCCAAGAAATTTCTAATTCCTCTTTCAAATTCAGAATCTTCTAAATTACAATTTGTTAAATAAGTAAATGGTACTTTAAAGCGTCTTAACACTTTTCCTGTTGCAAATAACCCACATTGTGAATCTCTTAATCTAATACCATTTTCATCTGGTCTTTCGTCTCTTGGTCCCCAAAGTAATACAGGTACATTTAATTCTTTTGCTAAACGTGCAACCTCATATTCCGTTCCAAAATTAGTATGAGGAACAAATAACCCGTCAATTTTTTCTCTTTTAAATTTTTCGGCTATCAATTTACAGTCTTCATCATCATGTAATAATGTATCATCCGAAATATCATCAATATCTACATAATCAATTTTTAAATCTTTCAATCTTTGTCTAGTTAAATTAGCATATTCTACTGCTGCCGGAGCACTAAAAATGCTTCTTCTTGTAGGTGCTAAACCAATTTTAATTTGTGCCATTGCCACATTCTCCTTAATCTTTATCTTTGGTTTTATTATATCTTTGAGAAAACTTTATTAATACGATAAATAAAGTGATATTTGATTTATTTTAACTTTATTTATTGTTTATAAAACTTTATTCTTTTATAATTAATTTAGAAATGAGGATATGCCTATGTCTGTAACTGCTAAACAAATTGCCAAAAAATTAAATATCTCTGAAACCGCCGTTTCAATGGCATTAAACAATCGGCCTGGAGTTAGTACGCAAACTAGAAAAAGAATAATTCAACAAGCAGAAATGATGGGTTATGACTTTAGTAAATTATCTAGAAAAGCCAATAATCATGGTGACATTTATTACATAATATATCGAGCTCATAATGCCATTTTAAACTACACACCTATTTTTAATGAACTAATTGAAGGAATTGAGCAAGAATGTCGAAACAATGATTATCGTCTTAAGACTTTGCAAATTTATGAGCATATTGATGATTTGGAAAAATGCTTAGAAGATTTAAGATATAAGGGATGCATTGGTATTATTTTATTCGGAACTGAAATGAGTGAAAGTGTTGCGAAACAATTTTATTCTTTAAATATCCCTATCGTACTTATTGATACTTATTTTGATCGTGTTGAATGTAGTAGTATCTCTATCAACAATCGTCAGGGAGCATATTTTGCGACTAATTTATTAATTGAAACTACTCATGAACAGCCTGGATATTTAAAATCTTCTTATGAAATTAAAAACTTCAATCGTCGCCGCGATGGATTCTATAAATCAATTATTTCGCATGGAATGTCTAAATCTAAATCCATTATTCATGAACTATCACCTTCAATTGAAGGTGCATACTCAGATATGTTAGAAATATTGAATAACGGAGATGACATTGCGAAATGTTACTTTGCAGATAATGATTTAATTGCTATTGGAGCAATGCGAGCTTTTAAAGAAAAAGGATATAGAATTCCTGAAGATATCTCTATTGTTGGATTTGATAATATCAGTGAAAGCAGTATAGTAGAACCTGCCTTGACAACAGTGGATATACCACGTAAATTCATGGGACAAACAGCTGCTTTACAGTTAATTCGTGAAATTCAATTTCCAATTCCACATACTGTAAAAACGGAAATATCAACTAGTATCGTTCAAAGAAAATCCACAAAAAAAATATAAAAATTAGCTGTAGCAAATAAATAAATGCTACAGCTCTTCATTTTATTTAGTCATTGGGGGAATACGATTACTCAATGGAGCTTTTTTCTCATTACGAGTAGTTCCTAATTGTTGTTTACCCATCCAATCCCATAATGTACAGGGTTCCTCTCCTTCAATTACAGCTAATCCATTATAGTCTTGTTTAATTACATCATCTAACATTGGCACCCAAACACCATGGTTAAATATTTTTAAAGGTCTTCCTAATTCGTCTTTGTATTGACCTGTAGGATCTACTACTTCATCTAAAAAAGTAAAATGCAAATTATCATGACCCAAATTTCGTAACATCTTATATAAAGGAACAGTTGTCTCATAAGGGTCTACTAGTTCATCTTTTTTGGCATGAACAAACCAAATAGGTGTATGAATCAATGATTGAATATCATCATTATCAATATTAGCCACATAATATGGTGTACAACCAGGAGCCGCAGCCGCAAAGAAATTTGGATAATCCAATAACATTCTCATAGTCATAAAACCACCATTTGAAATACCAGTGATATAAATTCTAGATGTATCAATGGTATCTTGATGCTGTGCAATAAATTCATCAATCAAATATTTTAACGGTTCAACATAAATGCTTTTATTTGATTTCCCTAGTTTTTCTTCACCATTATCCATCCATACTGTTGGTGATTGAGGAGCCAAAACATATGCTTTACCACAAAGTTTACGTTGTATATCAAAACTTGAAAACGCCGTTACACGATTTCCTGTATAAGCCACAAGCGGATTATCTCCACCTTCTCCTGCACCGTGTAACCAAATTAACATCGGAATTTTTTCGTTTATATTTTCAGGAGTAAAATATCCATACTTTAATGGCATTGTTTGATGCGACGAAACAGAGTTTTTCCATCCCTTCAATTCATTACAAATATCATCAACACAAGTATCAAACACTAATCCACACACATTATGATCATCTGCTGGTAATGGTTTTGTCTGCGTAATACGATATTCATTAATTAAATAACGACTACTTAAAACATTCCCCTCTATACGTTTTCCAAGTCTTTCTTCATCAAATTGAAGAGCAACATAATTTGATTTAAACCTTTTGTTGCCAGTACTATCACACGGATAAATAGTACGTACTTTACGATATCCAACCGATGGAAATGCTTTAGATTCACCTTTTTCTTGACGCATTAAAATTTCACCATTTAATTCTTTACGTTCTGTATAAACATTAAATGTATCAACATCTATATCATTACTACCTACTATTACAGGTAATTCTAAAATTATTTTTGTGATATACGGACCTGTATCTGTAAGTCTTGTTACCATTTTATAATTTGCCATACAATCCTCCTTGTGGATATATAACAAGATGCATAAGACCATCCTCATGCATCTTTATTATATATTATGCTTTTTCTTTTTTAGGTTTACCTTTGAAATTTTTTAAACTAGTTTTTCCACCATCATCAAATCCAATAATTAAACCAACAACTAATGCAGTTACAAATGCTAGTAAACATCCACCAACACCCGCAATGGTTTGAGCAGTTGAACCACCAACATAACTCATAACACATAAGAAGTTACTAACACCACCAGGAATAAAGATTGCTCCACCAAATAATCCGATGACTAAACCACCAACAAATCCACCAATGATTTCAACAATCATAGCTTTTTTGTTTCTTAATAATACAGCGAAAATTGTAGGTTCAGAAATTCCACCAACACACAATGTAACAGCATTGGCTCCTGCAATTTGTTTTTCTTCACCTTTAGATCGTAAGAAATAAGCAATTGCCATACCCATCAACGCTAAGTTAGATGCATTTGAACCAGCTAAAATGATTGGATCATATCCCAATGTAGTAATATTTAATAATGCGATTTGAATTACAGCAACATGCATTCCAGTTGCAACCATAAACATCCAGAAGGCACCAATTAATGCAACTGCAAGAGGCCCACAGAATGAATATAACCAAGAGAAGAATCCACTTAATCCAGTACCAATTAAGTTACCAATTGGAGCACATACACAGAATAATACCGGAGCCATCACAATAATTGTTAAGAAAGGAACTCCAATAACTTTAACTACATTTGGAATAATTTTATTAAAGAAATCATAAACATATTTTAACACCCATACTGCAATTAATGAAGGTAGTACACTTTGTGAATATGTTCCTAATGCAGTTGGGAATACACCATAAAATTTAAATCCTACATCAGCACTGTTTGCAACAATATTAATCCAATTTGGATCAATTAGTAATACGCCCAATAATAAAGCTAAAGGAATACTAGTATTTAATTTTTTTGCTGCACCATATGCACAGAACACAGGCATAAAATAGAAACCAGCTTGTCCAATCATGTTAATCGTTTGCATTAGTTGACTTGATTCTTCGCAAACATTTAGCATTGCTGGACCTAATAATGTATAGAATAATTTAAAGAATGCTGTACCCATCATGATAGGAATCATAGATACAATCGATCCTGAAATATAATCTAACATTTTAGAAGGAATTTTTTTGATATCAAACGGTTCTTTATCAAGATTTTCCTCTATTGCTTTTCCTTGTTCAACACCAACTAATTTACAAAATTCAGGATAAACATCCGCTACTTGTTGACCAATAATGATTTGAAATTGTCCTCCTGAGAATTGTGCACCTAATACACCTTTGATTGCTTTAATAGCATCAACATTGATTTTTGATTCATCAACATAACCAATTCTTAGACGTGTCATGCAATGAACTGCGTTTTTCACATTTTCCTTACCACCAACATTAGCAAGAATTTCTGTACAAAAACTTTCGTACTTACTCATATTTTCTTTTCTCCTTTTTTAAGTAACCGCTTACTTTTTATTTCTGTCTTTATTATAGAAATCATTTAACTTTATTGAAATAAAAAATAAAGTAATAATTACTTTTTTTATAACTTTATTTTTTCTTTAGTTCTAAATACATGTAATTTTTAGTTGCTTAGTATCGATTTTCAAGGAAGTAAATCATAGTATACAAAAAAAGTGTGCACAATTAATAACTGAACACACTATTTTTTTGGTTTATTTTATTTTAATTCAGGCCAATACTCTTTGTTAGCTTCGATCATATCATCTAAGATAGCTTTTGCTACGTTCATACTTGGTACTGTTTTATTTAATGTGAATGCTTCTAATGCTTTTTGGTAAGAACCTTCAATGCATGCTTCTACAACTAATTTTTCAGAATTCAATTGTTGCATCATTAATCCTTGTTGGAATAAAGGAATTGGGTTTTGAGCAATAACTTCTGGTCCATTTTTACCAATGTATGCTGGTACTTCAACCATGGCATCATATGGCATATTAGGAATCGCTCCACGGTTTTCTGTGATAACTAAGAAACGTGCTTTAGTATTGTTCTTTAATGCGATAGCTAAATCGGCAATCCAATCTCCATGGCTTCCTGCATAGAATGATGTTTCATCCACAACTCCTGTTTCAATGTATTTATCGATTCCATCGAATAAGTTCTTTTCACGGCTTTCCATTACTTCGTTAGCTCTTGTGTATTCTACATTTGAGTGTTCAACGAATTCTTTTTGTTGTAGGTAATAGTTTAAGTAAGTATTTGGTAAGTAGTTAGGGAAGTTTTCAAGGATTTCGTATTCTCCTTTCCATACATAGTACCAACTACCTTTAGCGTGTCTATTTCCTTTTGCACTTTTATTTGAAAGAGCTTGTTTGTCTTTTAAATAAGCATCTGGTAATAGAATTTCGTGTTCTTTGATATAGGCACGAAGTGGTTCCATTAAGTCTTTTCCTTTATATTCAATGGAAGTGAACCATCCAAAGTGATTTAATCCAAAGTAATCATATACAATGTTTTCTTTGTCTTTAATTTCCATAGCCGCTGCTACAACATCAATAATGGCAATTGGCATGTCACAGATATTAATAATACGTGCCTTTGGTCTTAATTTACGACATGCTTCCGATACAATTGAAGCAGGGTTTGAGTAGTTTAAGATCCAATAAGTTGGTTTAGCGTATTTTTCTACATCATCGATCATTTCAATCATAGGGAAAATGGTACGCATTCCATAGGCCATTCCACCTGTTCCACATGTTTCTTGTCCAACGCATCCATGTCTTAGAGGAATTTTTTCGTCTTGTTCACGCATTTTATATCCACCTACACGCATTTGTGCAAAGATGAAGTCTGCGTCTTTATAAGCTGTTTCTTTGTCTGTTGTTTCAACTAATTTAATGTCTGTATGAAGTTCTTCTTCCAACACCCATTTAACCAATACCGCAACTTTTCCTTGGCGAACTGGATCAATGTCGTATAAACGAATTTCATCTACTTCTAGTTCTTCTCTTCTTAAGGCAATTGATTTAACGATTCCAGCAGTGTATGTACTACCTCCACCAACAATAGTAATAATCATATTTGTATTCCTCCTTTAATTGTTGTTCATGTAATCTTCAATGGCATTTCGCATATTTGCGACTTCTAAGCCATATACAATTTGAATGTCATTGTCTTTTTTAACGATTCCACTGTTTTTAACTTTATTAATTAATTCTTCATTTACTTTAGATAAATCATTCACATTTACTCTTAATCTAGTAAAACAATTTTCTAATTCATTGATATTATCTTTTCCACCTAAACCAGCTACTAAACTCGCAATGTCTAGTGAATTATTTGTGTTTTCTTTTACTTCAACTTGTTTTGTTTCTTGAACAGGAATTGTACTTGATTCTGTTTCAGCAGCTACTTCTTCTCTTCCTGGTGTATGGTAATTAAATTTCTTAATTAAGAATGAGAAGACAACGAAGTATAAAATAATTTGTACGATTCCTAAGATAAACATTGTAGGCCAATGTGTTTTAGAAACACCTGCTGATACGTTTAATAAAACCGAAGCCAATAAGTTTCCACCACAGAATGCGGTAACATCGAAGATCTTTAATAAGGCAATGAATAAACCCGCAAAACATGCATGTAATACCCATAATAAAGGTGCTGCGAAAATAAACATGAAATCAAGTGGTTCAGTAATTGTTCCTAAACAAGCTGTTAAGATTAAAGGAATAATAGTTGCTCTTGTTTTTTGTTTATTTTCAGGATAAGCCGTATGAATGAAAGCCAAACCAATTCCAATGTAACCAAACATTTTAGTGAAACCAGTTGCCATATAGTAAATACTATCTGAGAAACGAGGAATATCCATTTGTAGTTCACTCATAACAATGGCATATGCTCCCGATACAACTTGATCTCCTACTTGTAGTGTTCCACCTAATGGTGAGAAAACAAATGGAGTAGATACTAAGTGATGTAAACCAGTTGGAATTAATAAACGTTCTAAGAAACCATATAAGAATAATCCAAATGTTCCTGTATTTTTAATGACATTCGCTAAAGCAGCGATTCCTTGTTGAGCCCATGGCCAAACAATGTTTCCAGCACATCCAAATAAAACAGCTACAACAAACATTACTAAGAAAGAAAAACGAACTCCAGAGAAGATTTGTAATGCTCCCTTAAATGTTTTTTGACAAGTACGATTGAATGCATATCCAGTTAAACATCCCATGATGATTCCACCGAATACACTCATATCCACACATTGAATTCCTAGGATTTCAGCTTGTCCTGTTCCAATTAATCCCACAAAAGCATCAGCAGTTGCTAATTGATCTGTAAGAGTTAATAAAGTATTTGATGTTTGTAAGAAAATTAAATAAGATAATAAACCAATTAAAGCAGCTTGATATTTATCTCTTTTTGCTAGGCAAGCAGGAATTCCTACCGCAAAGACAACACTTAAGTTATTGATGACAATCATTACTCCATCGTAAATAATTTGTCCAACAATTTGAATTGGTTTCCATTGTAAGAATGGTAAAAAGCTTGTAATTGTACTATTTGTTAACAGAACACCGACAACCATAATCATACCTGCAACAGATACATACATTAATGGTTGTACCATGGCCTTAGAAAACTTTTCTAAAGCTCCCATTATTTTTTGTTTCATTGTTTTCTCCCTATTTAAAAATTTTTGTTAAGTGTACCAATAAATACACTTCCTCTTCTTCACTTAATTCATATTTAAATTTATCCAAAATAAAAGTCTTTAGACGCATTATATAAACTTCATTTTTTGGATTCGTTTCCAATAAAATATGATGTAAATTATCCATACCCTCATCTAATTTTTCATTCCCAATTTTCGTATCACTAAAAATACGCTGAGCCAAAAACTTTAGATGCGTAGTTAAACGCATAGTATTAAAATCCTCATCATTTAAAGAAACACCATACACATCTTTAACAAGAGCCAATGCCTCTTTGACCAATGTCAAAGTATTAATTGTAGCGGACTTATCCATAGAAGAACTCACTAACTGCAAAGCAATGTATCCAGATTCATAATCAGGTAAAGTACAATGACAAATTTCATTAATTTGTTTTACTCCCCAATACGCAATTTCACATTCCTTAGGATATAACATCTTTGTTTCGGACATCATCAAGTATGGAAGCTCAATATTATTTTCCAATCTCTCAAGTGCAAAACTAATGTGGTCTGTCAAAGAAATAATAAGCTGATCTTTTAAAACTAATCCCTGTTCACGTGCATACTCTAAAATCACTTCAGCTGCCTTTAAAGCCTCTGGTCTAGTATCTTTTAAAAGTTGCATGAACTTTGTCTGCAAATCATTTTGTATATAGTAAACTTTTTCTATTTTATTGCGATCAATTCGATCTCCTGCCTTACGATTAAATCCAACACCCGGACCAATGACAATGGCCTCACCTTTATTGGGAATAACCGTAGAAACCGCATTATTATTAAATACCCTAATTGCTTTCACTTGCGTTTGTCCTTTCTATTCTCCATATTCGATAACGATATCTTTTCCACATTTTACATTTTTATTACTATATTTTTCTTTTACCCCATGACTAGCTTCATTTAAAACAATCATCATAGTTGTCATGTCTAAGTTATGGCTTTTCATAAACTCAGCATCAAATTCAATAATAGGCTGACCCATCTTCACATCACAACCCTGTTCCACTAAAACAGTAAAACCATTTCCACCTAAGGCAACTGTATCAATGCCAATATGAACCATAACTTCAATTCCATCTTTTCCCGTTAAACCAAAGGCATGTTTTGTTGAAGCTACCATTGTTAAGTTTCCATCACATGGACTAACTACTACATTTCCATTAGGAACAATTCCAACTCCATCTCCCATTGCCTTTGAAGCAAATACTTGATCATTTACTTGTTCAATAGGAATACACTTTCCATCAATGGCAGCTACAAGTTGTTTATTCTTATTTTTCTTAAGAAATGAAAGCATCTTTTCCTCCTTTCCAGCGTCTTTTTCGATTTTTCAAGAAAGGATTAAAAAAGGCATGAATCCCCTCTATCATCGAGAACTCATGCCTAATTGAATAGTCACATGTAAAATATTTATTTACGAAATGATTTTAAACCATTTCGAAACCGTTTTCAAGAATTATTTTTAAAATTTAGTTACAAATTAATTTACGATACTGTTCCCTTTCACTTTCATCGTAATTTAGAAAAGAATAAGTATCTTCAAAAGATTTGTGATATTCATTCATAATCAAGCGAATTGTATCAACTTTTTGATTCATATATTTTTCACGCTCTTCAGTTCGACCAATATCAATTCCCTGACTAATTCCTTGAGTGATTCCTTTTTCTAAAGCTCTTT
>NZ_JBJEEX010000084.1:0-1699 GCF_051873495.1 Floccifex sp. | reverse complement strand
ATTGAGGTGGTTCTTATTGTAAGTTCCTTATTTTTAATTAGTTAACTAACTGATTTTCAGTTAGTATTCATCCTCGTTGAAGTTGTTCTGCAACTGGTCTAATGGAATGATAATCACATATTTATATCCATTAAAGTAGGTGATGGGTCGTAAGTGAGTAGCGAGTATCATAACCGTTTGATATGGATTAAAAACCTGTTTCTTAAGTGGATAGCGTTTGCTTTCCAAGTCCTTGTTGAGGACTTCTTCTACATAAGGAAGAAGTATATCTATAACACAAAATTAATACAATTAGTTGATAACACCAAATGTATTATTTAGATAATGCAAAATGTTTTTCCATTTTCTTTTATTTGTCTCCTACAAACGCCAAATTTATATCGCTGGTAGGAGAAAATGCGTCAATACCTCTGAACCTCATCGAGAGGTCGTAATCGTCATATCCATACACATTTTCATTCAGTTTACTCCACATATCCTTTATGAAGTCAATCTCATACCTTATTTTGAATAAATCCCTTTGGGTGAGCAGGTATATAGAAAGGAGCGTCTTCTGAAAATCAGGGTGCATTTGTTTGAGTTTGTCTCCTGATACCTTATTTTCATAGTTAGTACACGTCGATATTTTCTTTTCTGCTTCCCTGTTTAATTGTTCCAGTTTTATACAGCCAAAATGAACCGGATATTTTTCCATAAGGAAATCCATCTGGTTGGTCGAATAGGTTGTCTTTAATGGAATTTGTCCTGTATTTTGATAAATGTAAGAGTGCCTGAACTTGTATTCCACTGAACTTTCATCCAGATACCAGTTCTCGCGGTATTCATCAATTATCCATTCAGTATCGGTATAGGGTCCGACAACCAAACCCCATTGTCTGCGAGGCATTTCACCTATGTAGAATGAAAGCAGACAAAAACCATCGACTTCCCTGTATCTGTCGAAATGCACATTGTTATCCACTGATGTTTCCGGCACTTCGATATGTGGAATATATTTAACAAGGTTATTAAACTGATTTAGTGCAGACATGATTCTTTGTTCATCATCTGTGGGTGGAATATGGGCGTAGTTGGGATTATTGACAATGTCGTTAATCAACCGGACAATCACTTCCTTTTTACCTCGGACATGTACTGTGTATACGGTCTTGGACGTATTAATATCCCCAATGAAATTGCGGTTGTTTGTAAGCTCATGCTGTTTGAAAAAATCATTTACCATCTTACTAATCTTTTGTGTATATAGTATTTATAAAAACAAAACACCCGGAAAGTCTTAAAAACTCTCCGGGTGTAAACAGTTGAAGATTTCTCTACCCAGTAAAGGTCATTCTAAATCACTCATCTTCAAATACCACTTCATCTGTTCCATTCTGAATATACTCAATCATATCATCAGTACATTCTTCAGAAATGAAATCGAGATCAACACAATCAATGTATTCATAGAGATAATCATCCAACATTTCTTTAATGTCAGTCCTTGTCATCTTGATTTTATTACATCCTTTGTCTCCAGTCTTATTTAGATGGATGTTGTGTTCACTCAAGTAATTCTTGACATACTCTTCAAAACCAGATACCATGTCATCATAAACCATGTTCCCAATTTTCTCAATAATTTCACTCATTGTTTTCATAATTCAAATATTTAAAAAATTATACTTATATTGATTTCTTGTTTGATACCACAAAGGTA
>NZ_JBJEEX010000083.1:0-7955 GCF_051873495.1 Floccifex sp. | reverse complement strand
GAGAACCAGGCTTTATAAAAAAAAGCCCACACTCGTTAGAGTGTGTTAGTTCAATCGACATAGAAGAACAGGAGATGATGACAATGTGTAATTTATCCTATTATTTTGAACTTAAAGGCGAAGAACGCGGAATCAATAAAGGAATTAGTCAAGGAATCGATATTGGACGAAGTGAAGGAATTGATATTGGTCGAACTGCAGAACGTAAAGAAACAATACAAAATCTGATGTCATCTTCTAAGCAAAGTTTTGATAAAGTATATGATTTATTGAATTACGATAAAAATGAAAAAGAAAAGTATCGTAAACTCGTAACAAATTAATATATTAAAAGAGATAGCACAAAGCTATCTTTTTATTTCACATTCAAATTTTCTAATTTCTTATGTTTGCCATTAATGGATTCATAGACACGTATTTCACAGTTATGTGGTTTTGGACGCCATTTAATGCCATTTTTTTTGTCTTCTAAATACCCACATAAAGAACGAATAATACCACCATGACATGAAATTAATACATTTTCATAGCCTTTTTGTTCCAGTTCTTTTAGAAAACTAGTACTTCTATTCACCGTAGAAGAAATAGGTTCTACACTTTTCGGTGCTTTAAAAATTTCTGGTAAAGCCCAAAACAAGGAGAAACGAATCCCAAGTAAATAATATTTTTTTAGTTCATACTTACCAAAATCAACTTCACGTAAACGAGGATCAATGATTACATCTTTTTTATCTATACCTGCCATAATGCTAGCTGTTGTAATGGCACGATCTAAATCAGATGCATAAACCGCATCAAAGTGAATGTCCTTAATTTGTTGATGAGCTAGTTTAGCTTGTTCAATGCCGGTTTCATTTAATGGTTCATCGGTTAATCCTTGCATAAGATGAAGTTTGTTGTATTTGGTTTGACCATGACGAGTAATATAAATTTTCATGGCTTCATTTTAACATTGTTTTAAATAATTTTGTACTCTTGTGATTTTTTGTTTATAATAACTTACATGATAGTTGAAAAATATGGTGGAACAAGCGTTGCAGATGTAGATAAAATCAAGGCGATTGCCAAACATGTGGCAGAAGTTAAAAAAGAAGGAAAGGATATTGTGGTGGTTGCCAGTGCAATGGGAAAAACAACCAATGCCCTTATTCAATTAGCCAAAGAAGTTGGATATGCGACAAATGATAGAGAAATGGATTCTTTATTATCAACGGGAGAGCAACAAACTGTTACTCTTCTTGCCATGGCAATTGAAGCACAAGGGGTACCGGCTATTTCTTTAACGGGATATCAAGCTGGTTTTATCACAAGTCATCATCATGCGCATGCTCGTATAAAAGATATAGATCTAACAAATTTAAAGAAACATTTAAATGATGGAAAAGTAGTTGTTGTAGCGGGTTTCCAAGGCGCAACGGAAAATGGTGAAATTACTACACTTGGACGAGGTGGCTCAGATACAACTGCGGTTGCCTTGGCAGCTAAACTAGGCTGGGATTGTTACATTTATACCGATGTGGATGGAGTTTATACAACCGATCCTCGTATTTATCCACAGGCAAAGCGTTTAAAAGAAATCACATATAATGAAATGATGCAGATGGCATCACTTGGTTCAGGGGTTTTAGAAACGCGTTGTGTTGAAATTGCGAGTAAATACAACATTCAATTGTATTTAGGAAGAGCATTGGAAACAGATTTAAGTAAAGGAACATTTATTATGGGAACAAAACATATTGAAGACATGCCAATTACTGGTATTTCTATAAAAGAAGACTATGCGATTATGCGTGTTGTGAACATTGAAAATGATGGCGTTTATTTAGGAAAATTATTTAAGTTGATTGCGGATTTAAACATTAATATTGATACTATTTCCCAACAATTAGCGAATGACAATAAAACGAATTTCACTTTCTATTGTAATGAACACCAAAGTGATTTAATTTTACAACACTATAATGAACAAGAATATGGATATAAAATTGAACGTATTTTAGGTTTTGTGAAGTTAAGTGTTGTTGGGGTAGGAATTTCAACACATAGTGGAATTGCCTCTACTATTTTAAATACATTGACACAAAACGGAATTAAATACTATCAAATTACTTCAAGTGAAATTTCCATTTCATTGACTATTGAAGCACAAGACAAAGAAAAAGCAGTTCGTGTATTAGCACAAGCATTTGATTTATAAAAAAAGCGGCTAGGCCGTTTTTTTATGTTTTTGATAGTATATAAAACACAATAAAATTTGAATAATTGTTGAACAAGGAGTAGCCAATCCAATTAAAAATAAATTAGAAGTGAAGCGACTCATAATAAAAGAAACAGGAATACGAACAAGGAAGGCTCCAATAATTCCTTGTATCATGACAAAAGTTGTTTTTCCACATCCATTGAAATATCCTGTAAAACAAAATAAGAAGGCTACAAATAAAGTATCAATGGCATAGCCTTTTAAATATTGAGCGGCTGCTAAAATAACTTGGCTATCATTAGAGAAAATACCAGCTAAAAGGTTTCCATGGAAAAATGAAAAATAAGAAATTACAATTCCAACACCAAAGGAAATAGCCATTCCATAGTGCATGGATTTACGTGCTCTATCGTTTTTACCGGCTCCAATATTTTGAGCCACAAAAGCCGATAAAGATTGTCCAAAACTAGATGGAACCAACATAATAAACCCGCATATTTTTTCGGCTACACCAACACCTGCTGATGCGATTAATCCAAGGGAATTCACAATGGATCCAATGGCTAAAAAGGAAACATTTACTAAACCATCTTGTAAAGCAATGGGAAAGCCTAAATATAAAATACGTTTAATTAATGATGAATGAAATCCGATGTCTTTCATATTAAAAGAAAAAGGGAGTTTTTTATTTTTTATAAGAAATAAACTAATCACAACACTAATGGCTTGGGCTAAAATAGTAGCTAAGGCAGCACCAGCGGTGTTCCATTTAAAATAGCCTACAAATACCAAATCCAATACAATGTTACAGATACAAGCAATGGCAACGGTAATCATAGGTGTTTTAGAATCACCGATTCCTCTAAAAATACTTCCAATGACGTTATAGGCAACAATAAATAGTGTTCCTGCTGAACAAATGCGAACATAACTAACGGTTTTATCAAATGCTTCTATGGGAGCGTTCATAATGGATGTGAAAGGAGCAGATAGGATCATCATTAAAATCGTAATGATTATAGCTACAATCACAAATAATACAATAGTAGCTTCAATGGTACGACTCGCTTCTTTGTCTTGTTTAGAACCAATGAATTGACCCAATAAAATAGTAGAACCCATAGCGAGTCCTGTAATGACACAAGTAATCATATGCATCATTTGAGAACCTGTGGCAACTGCACTTACATCTGCACTGCTTCCAAATTGTCCAACAATTAATAAGTCAACAGCTCCATAAAGAGATTGAAGAAATAAAGCTAGTAAAACCGGCAGGGCAAAAGTGATGAGTGGTTTAACAATTTTTCCTTCTGTGAATGTATTCATATCTTTCCTCCCAATATTTGTTAATAAGCCTATGTATTATATCTTAATTTGTATTAAAATCAAGGTAACAAAGGGGTGTTTTATATATGCAAAAGATAATTGCATTTGAAAAAGCAGATGAATTATTCATTTATATTGATGAATCTAAAAGTAAATTATTAAAAGAACATATTAATAGTCATAAAATGGCTTCATTTGAATTATATCCTCAATTTTATTTATGTAGTTTTAACTGGTATGACATCAATAGCCCAGAAACCAATACAAATCGTGTTATTATTTATTTTGATTTAGAAGATCTTTTAATATTTTGTGAAAACGAACAAACCAAACAAAAGCTTCAACCTTTTTTGGTTTCTTATTCTCAAAATGATAAAACTCTCCATCATTTTCTTTTTTCTTTATTAGAAAATGACATGGATTATTTAGATGACTATGAAGATGTGATTACGGATGCCGAAGATGAAGCTTTAAAAGGACATTATCGCGGGTATTTAGAAAAAATCCAAGAATATCGTAAAGAGTTATTGCGATTGAAAAGGTATTATACTCAGCTTCAAGTTATTTGTGATGGTCTAATTGATAATGAAAATAATTTAATCAGTGAACATGAAATGATTCATTTTAATATTTTACATAATCGTGTGGATCGTTGTTATGCGGCTGTTTTAAATCTCCATGATTATATTACGCAAATGCGAGAAGCCTACCAATCCCAAATTGATATTGAACAAAACCAGTTGATGAAATTCTTTACTTTGGTTACCGCTTTATTTCTTCCTTTAACGTTAATGGTAGGATGGTATGGAATGAACTTTAAAAATATGCCAGAATTAAGTTCTCCATTAGGGTATCCAATATTTATTATTGTGAGTATATTGATTTGTGTGGCCTTATTGATTTATTTTAAAAAGAAAAAATGGTTTTAATGCGACAATAACCAATTATTTGTTGAATTTAAATCACATCATTAAATATTGATGATACAAGCAAATAGAATAAAGAATAGAGCGACGTGAATAGCGTCGTTTTATTATACATAAAGTACATATAATACATTCTAAATATGTATTATTAATATTGATAAAAAAAGAGTATACTGTATCCCGGTTTAAGGAGATTTATGTATGAATAAAGATTTAACAGTGGGAAATCCTGAAAAAGTATTGTGGAAGTTTTGTTTACCTTTATTTGGAAGCATTATCTTTCAACAAATATATAACATTGCCGATAGTTTAATCGCAGGTAAATTCATTGGTGAACAGGCTTTGGCAGCCGTGGGAAATAGTTATGAAATCACATTAATTTTTATTGCGTTTGCCTTTGGATGTAATATAGGATGTTCTGTTATTGTTTCGCAATTCTTTGGAGCAAAACAATATAAAGAAATGAAAACAGCGATTAGTACGGCTATGATTGGAAGTGCTATTCTTTGTGTTGTTTTAATGGCAGTGGGAATCATAGGCAGTGGATGGTTATTAGAATTAATTCACACGCCCGCTAATATTTTTGAAGATTCAAAATTATATCTAGACATATATGTAGGATCCATTCCTTTTGTTTTTTTCTATAACATCGCAACAGGAATTTTTTCAGCACTCGGTGATTCTAAAACACCATTTTGGTTTTTAGCTATTTCTTCGGTTTCTAATATATTTGTAGATATCTTATTTGTGAAAGAATTTCAAATGGGAGTAGCCGGAGTCGCATGGGCAACTTTTTTATGCCAAGGAATTAGCTGTGTTTTAGCGATAGTGGTTGTATTTAAAAGACTCCGTAAAATTCAAAGTGAAAAAGCTCCTTTGTTTTCTTTTGATCTTTTAGTAAAAATTGGATACGTTGCGATTCCTAGTATCCTACAACAAAGTTTTATTTCTGTAGGAAACATTATCATTCAAGGAATTATAAATGGCTTTGGTTCGAGTGTTATAGCTGGGTATTCTGCTGCAATCAAATTAAATAATTTAGTCATCACTTCCTTTACAACCCTAGGAAATGGTATTTCTAATTATACAGCGCAAAATATAGGAGCTGGAAAAGAATATCGCGTGAAAGAAGGCTATAAAGCGGGAAGAAATATGGTTTGGTTGATTTGTATTCCTTTGGTTTTCCTTTATTTGTTTGCCGGAAAAGGCTTGATTTCTTTCTTTATGGACAATCCATCTAGGCAAGCACTTCATACTGGAATTGTGATATTACGAATTTTTGCACCGTTTTATTTTATTGTTTCGTTAAAATTAGTGGCCGATGGTATTTTAAGAGGATCGGGTATGATGAAGCAATTTATGATTGCGACGTTTACGGATTTAATTTTAAGAGTGGTTCTTGCCTTTGTGTTATCAAATACAGCTTTATCTTCAACAGGAATTTGGTGTTCATGGCCAATTGGATGGACAGTCGCAATGATTTTGTCGATTTCGTTTTATCATAAACAATATGATAAGTGTTAGGAAAGGAAATGGAATCTGTGTTTCGTATCATGAAAGCAGATTCCTCTTTTTTTTATTTGACCTAAGTACGATTTCGTACTATTATTAGTACGAAATCGTACTTAAGGAGAAATTATGAATCAAAATCATTTTGATAAACTACAACAAATTAATTTATTGACATCAGAAATTGATGGTTTATATCATCGTTTATCACTAAAATTAGGACTAAACGATAGTGAGTCACGGGTTTTATATGCTTTGTATACAAATGGAAATTCATGTTTATTAAACAAGATTTATACTGATGCGGGAATCAGTAAACAAACTGTAAATTCTAGTTTACGTAAATTAGAAAAAGAAAAAATGGTTCGTTTAGAGCCATATCATGGCAAAGCAAAGAAAGTTTTTTTAACGGAACAAGGAATTGAAAAAGCAAATCAAACTGTTTCTAAAATTGTTAAGGCAGAAATTGATGCTTTTGCAAATTGGGATGAAGAAGAAATAGAAGTGTATATAAAATTCACTAAAAAATATGTAGAAACTTTTGGTATTGAAGTTAAGAAAATAGAACAGGAGTTGATGGAATGAATATTCAACTTTCGGATCACTTCACATATGGAAAACTCATAAAATTCACAATATCATCCATTGCGATGATGATTTTTAATTCAATTTATGGAGTTGTCGATGGTTTCTTTGTATCAAATTATGCAGGTAAAATCCCATTTGCGGCAGTAAACCTTATTATGCCTTTTTTAATGATTGTTGCTACTGTTGGTTTTATGTTTGGAACAGGTGGAAGTGCCTTGGTTGCTAAGACATTAGGAGAAGGAAATAAGAAAAAAGCCAATGAATTATTTTCTTTGTTCGTGTATGTTTCATTTCTTTTAGGAATTGTTTTCGCTATTTTTAGTATTGCGTTTATAAGACCCATTGCCATTGGCTTAGGAGCCAAAGGATTACTATTAGAAAACTGTGTAACCTATGGACGCATTTTTTTGTGTGCACTTCCTTTTTATGTATTACAACTCTTATTTCAGTCTTTCTTTGTTACAGCGGAAAAACCACAACTTGGTTTGTTTGTTACGATATTAGCTGGGATAACGAACATGGTTTTGGATGCGGTATTAGTAATGGGACTTCCCCAAGATTATAAATTAATAGGAGCGGCATTGGCTACGGCAACAAGTCAAGTGGTAGGAGGAAGCATTCCTTTAGTTTATTTTTTTAGAAAAAATAGCAGTACATTATGTTTAGGAAAAACAAAATGGGATTTAAAAGCTATAGGAAAAGCTTGTTTAAATGGATTTTCGGAATTTATGAGTAATATTTCTATGAGCGTTGTGGGAATCATTTACAATAAACAACTCATGGTTTATGCTTTGGAAAATGGGGTAGCTGCCTATGGATTTATGATGTATGTAAGTATGATTTTTTCAGCGGCTTTTATAGGTTATTCTGTGGGAACTGCTCCTGTAATTGGTTTTCATTTTGGCGCTCAAAATAAAAATGAATTAAAAAGTATTTTAAGAAAGAGTTTAATTTTGATTGGTTGTTTTTCTATATTAATGGTTTTTTTATCTGAAATTAGTACAATTCCTTTGGCTAAAATATTCGTAGGATATGATAAAGAATTACTTGAATTGACGGTATCAGGTTTCCATATCTTTGCGTTATCGTTTTTATTTATGGGATTTTCTATTTTTGGATCAAGTTTCTTTACCGCTTTAAATGATGGACTAACATCGGCTTTGATTTCTTTTTTAAGAACTCTTGTGTTCCAAATTCTATTTGTCTTAGTTTTACCGATAATATTTGGAATTGATGGTATTTGGTTTTCAATTGTGATTGCGGAATTTATGTCACTTGTATTAACTTTCTTTTTCTTAAAGTTTAAACAAAAGAAATATGGATATTAAAAAATCGTCGATTGACGATTTTTTTGTTGTCTACATAAAACCCCCAGATATTCTGGGGGTCAGGAAAAGCTTTAGCGG
>NZ_JBJEEX010000082.1:0-1720 GCF_051873495.1 Floccifex sp. | reverse complement strand
GAATTTGACGGAGAGATAGTATGGCTATTATTAAAAACGAAATACCGATTTTGGAGTTTGATACAGAGCAGACAGCAGTTCTTAATCCCACTCATGAAAATCTTGGTTTGAACTTACCCAAGAAATGTGTGTTCGCATTTCTTGGTGCTTACATAGATGAATATGCCAGTAAAAGTGATACCAAACAGGTATCCACTTTTGAGAGTGCAACGAAGCATTATCCCATTTACATCACCAAATACAAGGGTGAGGACATTGTGCTTTGTCAAGCACCCGTTGGTGCGGCAGCAGCCACACAGATACTTGATTGGCTGATTGGTTATGGTGTAAGAGAGGTAATCTCGGCAGGTAGTTGCGGTGCTCTGGAAAAGTTCCCCGAAAGTACATTCCTCGTACCAAACAAGGCTCTGCGTGATGAGGGAACATCTTATCACTATGCGCCCCCTTCTCGATTTGTGGAAATCAGCGAGAAGGCAAGAAAAGCAATTGAAGAAACCATTCTTGAGCATAGTATGAAATATCAGGAGGTTATAACCTGGTCAACGGATGGATTTTTCCGTGAAACCAAAGAAAAGGTGGCTTATCGCAAAAGTGAAGGCTGTGCAGTTGTAGAAATGGAATGTTCTGCTCTGGCGGCCTGTGCTGATTTCAGAGGGGCAACCTGGGGTATGATACTTTATACCGCAGACAGTCTTGCAGATGTTGACAAATACGACGAAAGAAACTGGGGCGGTAATGCATACGAATATGCACTTACGCTCTGCCTTGATGCGGTTATCAAATTATAAGAACAGTTAGAATCAATCTTTTTTTTGTGATATAATTTTATTGAGGTGAATGAAATGAGGACTGAAAAAGAAATATACGATTTAGTTTTGAATTTTGCTTTTCAAGATGAGAGAATTAGAATTGTAACTCTTGAGGGGTCTCGCACTAATGTTAATATACCAAAAGACAATCTTCAAGATTATGATATTACTTTTTTTGTTATAGATATGGGAGAATTTTTGAAAAGCGATGACTGGCTTAGTGTTTTTGGTAACAGAATTATGATGCAAAAACCTGAAGATATGGAATTATTTCCTCCAGAAGAAAAAGGATTTTCTTATATAATGCTTTTTGATGATGGTGTAAAGATTGATTTAACTTTGTTACCTGTTTCAATGCTTGAGGAGTATCTTACTCGCGATAAACTTGTAAAAATCATGTTAGATAAAGATAATATGATTAAAACAGAAATAGTTCCCACAGATGAAGATTATTACATTAAGTGTCCAACAGAAAGAAAGTTTGATGACTGTTGTAACGAATTTTGGAATGTTGCAACATATGTATCCAAGGGCTTACTTCGTGGTGAAATACTATTTGCAATAGACCATATGAATGAAGTATTACGTCATGAGCTTCTTAGGATGATTAGTTGGTATGTCGGTACTGAAAAAGGATTTAATTTCAGTTTGGGTAAAAACTATAAATTTTTAGATAAGCATATTTCAAAAGAATTGTGGGATAACTTACTAAATACATATTCAATGAGTTCGTATGAAGAAATGTGGAAATCGTTTGATTTGTGTCTATGTTTGTTCAAAAAAATATCTAAAAAAGTGGCAGATTCACTTGGTTATAATTATCCTGATTATGATGAAAACGTTACAAAATATTTGGAAACACAAAAGAGAATTTCAAATAAATATCTTTATGGTAATAGGTATTGACAAAT
>NZ_JBJEEX010000081.1:0-1723 GCF_051873495.1 Floccifex sp. | reverse complement strand
TGAAAACAACATTGCTTTCAAAAGAAGAGCTTCGCTCTATCCTCGGCGGAAAAGCCGCAAATGGAAACAACGCAGTAGCTGCACAGGGATTCCCCTGTCGCGTAGTAGAAAAGGACGGAACAGTCCGTGAGATAATCACTGAGACAGTGCAGGATTGTCTTGAATTTGCTGGCATGAACTAATGTCAAATCTCGAATCGATTTCTTGCTGTGACACATAGATTACGGCAAGAGATTGATTCGTGTATCTTTATTATCAATTCTTATGAGATCAACTTATTCTAAATATGTAGTCATTAGCGTGTTTCGATTTTTTAAGATTCGTTACACTGCTGATTATGTTCAAAAAATGTTGGAAGAAAATTCAGATGGAGACAATCTTTGGGGGATTCTTACTGTATTAAAAATATATGGTTTGATAGTTGAACCTTATAGGATTACTAATCAATTAGTGACTGAAGAAAATGGCATAAGTCTGCCATTCTTAACAGAATATGAGAATAATATACTACTAATAAAGAAAATTGCAGGCAACACTGTTTTTGGATGCACTAATGGAAAAGATACGATGTATCGCAAAGAAGATTTTTTTAAGAATTGGAATGGAATAATGGTTTCAATACATAAAGGAGAGTCCGTTGGTGAGCCAAATATAAAAAAACATCTCAGAAATAATCAGTATATATGGTTATCTCGAATTGCGATAGCACTAAGTCTTCTGACAATATGTATTTATAGGTTGGCATTTTTCAATATGCCATTTTATATATGTAATATTTTTATTTTGAGTGTTCTTGGTGCAATAATATCATATCAAATAGAGGTATCTCATTATTCACCAAATGGATTGATGAATAATTTATGCTCTTTGATTAAATATTCGTCATGTAATCAAATGGCAGTCGGAAAAAGCAGATATATAACAGCAATGGGATTCTCCTATTTCTGTTCTCTATGTGCATTTATTCTATTGCCGCTAAACAATTATGCTATGACAATCTGTATAATGTCCATATCTTCTATCGAAGTTCTATGGAGTTTGTTTACACAATTAAAAAAACATGAGTTTTGCATCAGTTGTATGGCCGTACAAATAATTGTTATAATAATGATGCTGATTGGATTTTTCAATTTAACGAAACTGCATTTACACGATTTTATTCAGCAAGGGATATTATTCCTATCCATTTTTGCGATTATATTCAGTATTTCAATATTTAAAATATGGCCATATATAGCGAGTCAATATAAATTTATGGTTAATAGCAGAATGTTGGATTATTTCAAGAAAAAGTATTTAGATAATACCACTACCGAAGAATCAACGATAAAGATTTTCTTAAATCCATTCTGCAGTCCCTGCAAAGAAGAATTTATGACTTCTTACAATTTAATTATTAATCTGGGACAGTCAAAAGTTATCCCAATTATTATTGCATCTGGTTTAAAAGGAGAAAAGGCTGGAATGTCCATAATAAACGGAGGAAAAGCAACTTCAATATTTCATCGATTGAAAGAATGGTATTCTTGGGGGTATCTAAGCCCAAAGGATTTTGAACGAAAATATAAAGTTTCCACTAATGATGAAACAAAACTTATAGGCGTACTAAAAGATAATTTGAATTTGGCTCATACATATAATGTCCAACATACACCTTCGATTATTCATAATGGCATAAAGCTGTCAACTGGCGTTTCGTTAGTTGACGTGTTAACTCAGTAAA
>NZ_JBJEEX010000080.1:0-1737 GCF_051873495.1 Floccifex sp. | reverse complement strand
CTTACAAGAATTCTCTCACTTCTAAAGTGATGAGATGAATTGTGCGAAGTGATTCTTTGGTTGTAAAAATTATCCTTTTTTGATATAATATCAGTAGTATACAACGAAAGGATAATAAATGAAATGAAGTTGGACAATAACAATCATTCAGTGTTCGCTATGTATTACCATCTTGTATTAGTGGTAAAGTATAGGCGAAAGGTGATTGATGATGAAGTATCAGCTAGGCTAAAAGAGATTTTTGAGTATATAGCCCCGAATTATAATATTACTCTGGAAGAGTGGAACACAGATATAGACCATGTTCATGTGCTATTCAAGGGGCATCCGAATAGTGAATTATCAAAATTCATAAACGCCTATAAATCAGCCAGTAGCAGACTTGTTAAAAAAGAATTTCCATTCATTCGCAAATATCTTTGGAAAGAAATGTTTTGGAGTAGGTCTTTTTGTTTGCTGACTACTGGCGGGGCAACTATTGATACAATTCGCAGGTATATAGAAACACAAGGAGAAAAATAAATTAATATTTAGAGGTAAACATGGAAACAAGACATAAAGCATACAAATTCAGAATGTACCCAAATAAAGAACAAAAGGTGTTACTTGCTAAGACCTTTGGGTGCGTGCGTCTTGTTTACAATCTTATGCTTGCAGAAAAGATTGCTTATTATAAAGAGCATGGGAAATCCATTACGGTCACTCCTGCTAAATATAAAAAGGAGTATGAGTTTTTGAAAGAAGTAGATAGTCTTGCCCTTGCAAATGCACAACTGCATTTACAGACAGCTTATAGAAACTTTTTCAAGGATAAATCTATAGGGTTTCCAAAGTTCAAATCAAAGAAAAGCAACTATCATTCCTATACCACAAATCTTGTGAATGGAAACATCAAACTAAATGAAAGAACGATAGTATTGCCTAAATTGAAATCTGTAAAAATCAAAAAACACAGACAGATTCCAAGCGATTACATCCTTAAGTCAGTTACAGTCAGCCAAGAACCGAACGGGAATTACTATGTTTCTGTGTTGCTTGAATATGAAGTGGATATAAAACCACAGTACGATACGTCTAAAGCTATCGGACTTGATTTTTCCATGCGTGAACTATATGTATCTTCCGAAGGTTTTACCGCTGAATACCCAAGATATTACAGAAAATCACAGGAGAAGTTAGCAAAGGAACAACGTATTCTGTCACATAGAAAAAAAGGCAGTAAAAACTATTATAAACAGAAAAGAAAGATTGCTAAAATCCACAGTAAAATAGCCAATCAGAGAAAGGATTTCTTGCATAAACAATCTAGGCAGATAACCAATGCTTATGATGTTATATGTATCGAAGACCTGAATATGAAAGCTATGTCGCAATCTCTTCATTTTGGCAAATCGGTTGCAGACAATGGATGGGGAATGTTTACAAGTTTTCTTTATTACAAACAGACGGAACAAGGAAAGCTTCTTGTAAAAGTAGGCAGGCATTATCCGAGTTCCAAGACATGTTCTGTGTGTGGGTATAAAAACGAAGGATTACAATTAAAAGACAGGTTTTGGTTGTGTCCGCAGTGTAATACATACCACAACAGGGATGAAAATGCCAGTTATAACATAAAAAATGAGGGGCTAAGAATCGTAAAAGAAATGGAAATTGCTTAGTTTCATCTATAAAACCGTAGGGCATACGGGGTTAGCCTAGCGATACTGTATTTGTTGGAATACTTGACTAGGAAGCCCC
>NZ_JBJEEX010000079.1:0-1753 GCF_051873495.1 Floccifex sp. | reverse complement strand
GAACCAGGCTTTATAAAAAAAAGCCCACACTCGTTAGAGTGTGTTAGTTCAATAATTAAAAAAAGGAAGATATTATGAACTACTACATGCCAACTCAATTTTATTTAGAAACCAATTGTATTAAAAACCATCAAAAAGAATTAAATCAATGTGGAAAGAAAGCTTTGATTGTGACAGGTAAACACTCAAGTAAAATCAATAGATCTTTAGATGATTTAACAGAAAGCTTAACAATTCCTTATGTGATTTTTGATGAAATTGAAGAAAATCCAACTTTGGATATATGTGAAAAAGGAGCAGAAATCGGAAAGAAAGAACATGTTGATTTTGTGATTGGACTTGGTGGAGGTTCGAGCATGGATGCTGCTAAGGCCATTGCCTTGTTGATTAAAAACGAACAAGAAGACAAGACTTGTTTCTATCAAAAAAAGGAATTGGATTATGTTGATGTGATTTGTATTCCTACCACATGTGGAACCGGATCGGAAGTGACATCAAAGGCGGTATTAATGAATCCAAGCGAACACAAAAAAGGAAGTATCTCTCATGATATATGGCCTAAATATGCGTTTGTGGATGGAAAGTATTTAGCTTATGCATCTCATGAATTGATTGCCAATACGGCTATTGATGCCCTGTGTCATTTAATTGAAAGTCATCTCAACACAAAGGCCACCGATTTAAGTCACATGATAAGTGGTTATGGTCTACAAAAATTTAAGACAATCAAAGATTCCTTATTAACACATGAATACAATTATAATGAACTCATGCTTGTATCTTCTATTGCAGGAATGGCCATTGCCCAAACAGGAACGACGATTCCGCATGCCTTAAGTTATGATTTAACTTGTTTCTATAATATCAGCCATGGACAAGCATGTGGAATCTACATTGTTTCTTATCTAAGAGTTGGTATAGAACAAAATGATCAAGATGCCAAAGATGTTTTAAAATATTTAGGTTTTTCTGATATTGATTCTTTTGATGAATGGATTCATAAACTGATTAAAAAACCAAAAATTGAAGATCATGAATTCTTAAAAAATTCTATTTTAAAAAATGAAGCAAAATTAAGAACTTCTAAAATTTGCATTAATTCAGCTGAAATTCACAAAATTATAGAGGAATCACTTGACTAGTAGTGTATAATCTAATTACCTTTGAAAGGAAAAACTTATGGAATACGCAAAACATACAATTAATGAATTATTAGTGGGAATGTTCAACTATATTCTTTATATAGAAGAAAAAAATCTAAAAAAGAAAAATGTGAAGTTATCAATGAATGAAGTCCATTTGTTGGAAAGTATTGAAAAAGCTAGTGACAATACGATGTCACACATTGCCAAGAGAAGTATGATCACACAAGGAACTTTGACGACTAATGTAAAGGGATTAGTTGCCAAGGGATATGTGGAACGATATAAAGATGATAAAGATAAACGTATTGTTCGTTTACGAATTACCGAACCTGCTAAGAAAGTCTTAAAAATTCATGATCAATTTCATGAAGTAATGATTGATAAAGCTATTTCGGATTTAAATCTTGAAGACAACAAAGTCTTAATCGATTCTCTACAAAACATCTTAGATTACTTCCGTGAACAATATGGAGATGGTAATAACTAAAAACAGCGCTTGCTGTTTTTTTTGTCTTTTTGATACAATGAATATGGAGGTAGGTTAAAGTGAAAGATCGTAAAATAATCTATGTTGTATTACTAATATTGTTTCTATTTGTTGGTTTCTT
>NZ_JBJEEX010000078.1:0-1764 GCF_051873495.1 Floccifex sp. | reverse complement strand
AAAAGTATATTCTAAATGACTATTAGATGAGTCAATTAGAATATACCAGGAATACATTATGAAAAAAGACATGACTATTTTATATCCATTAGGAAATAACTTATACGTAAACATGACCAATCGATGTCCATATAACTGCACTTTTTGTCTTAGACAAACAATGGATACTGTTTCAAAAGAAAATCCTCACTCTCTTTGGTTAGAACGAGAACCATCTGTTCAAGAAGTTTGCAATGAATTTAAAAAATTCGATATGGATCAATATAATGAAATAGTATTTTGTGGATTTGGAGAACCAACTGAGCGTTTATATGATATTTTTGAAGTTTGTGATTGTATTAAAACAACATATAACAAACCCATTCGCATCAATACAAATGGATCAGCTAATTTAATATGGCAAAAAGACACCACAAAAGATTTTAAGGATAGAATTGATACAGTATCAATTAGTTTAAATCATCCAGATCCAGTTCAATACCAAAATATTGTACGATCTAAATTTGGTATTCAATCACATAAAGCTATGCTTGAATTCGCAAAAAATGTTAAACAATATGTCAAACATGTTTGCATGACTACAGTAGACACAACAATTTCTCATGAAGATGAAAAACAATGTGCCCTGATTTGTAAAGAATTAGGAGTTTCTTATCGCATTCGACCATATGAAAAGTAACCAGGAAATCCTGATTACTTTTCACTAAAATATTTATATTTTTGATATGCGATTACAATAGCCATTTTATAAATTCCTTTGGCAGTAACACCGCGTGATAAATCACTAATAGGAGCACTTAATCCTTGTATAACTGGACCAATAGCTTCCCATCCTCCTAGACGAGATGCAATTTTATGCCCGATATTTGAACTCGACAAATTAGGGAAGATAAAAACATTTGCTTGCCCTGCCACTTTAGATTCAGATGCTTTTAAACTCGCAACTTCTGGAGCAATAGCACAATCAAACTGCATTTCACCATCAACATCAAAATCAAGCGGCATACGTTTTAATCGTTTTGTTGCCTCGGCCATCTTTTCAGCACTTTCACCACCGGCTGAACCAAATGAAGAATACGATAATAAGGCTACTTTTGGTTCAATATCAAATATTTCACGTGCCGTTTTAACTGTTTGAAGAGTAATTTCAATAATATCATCTACACTCGGATCAATATTGATTGAACAATCTGCCATAATATATTGTTGATTATCTTTTCTCATTAAAAAACAAGAACTAACCATTCTTTCTTGAGGTGCTGTTTTAACTAATTGTAAAGTAGGTCTCAAAACTTCTGGAGTAGGAAGTAAACAACCACCCAATAATCCATCTAAATAATGTTGTTCAACTAACATAGCTCCAAAATAACTCACATTATTTAAAAGCATTTCCTTACATTCTTCAAAATCCCATTTTCCTCTTCGAATGGATACCATACGTAAAGCAAGTTGATCAAGTTCTTTAAACGAAGATGAAGAAATAATTTCAATACCTTCTAAATTATAACCATGTTCTTTCGCACTTTGTCTTATTTCATCTTCATTTCCAAGCAAAACAGGTTGTACAGTATCATGTAATTTTAAATAATAAGAAGCCTCCAATACACGAGGATCAGCTCCTTCCATAAATCCAACGCGGATTCCTTTCCCTTGTATTATTTTTTCTAAAGTATCTGTAATCATAAACATTGTTCTCCTAAATTTATTTTAAAACAACAATATAAAGAAATCCATTCTAATACACAAAAAAAACGGAAATTAATT
>NZ_JBJEEX010000077.1:0-1764 GCF_051873495.1 Floccifex sp. | reverse complement strand
TATCCCTATTGAAAATCAGAAGCTTCTTGGCCTAAAATAATAATTGTAATGGGAGGATTATAGAATCGAGGCTTATCATGGAAAATTCAGATAAGAAACCTAAGAAATTGTCCTTCATTTCTATTTATTTCTTAGGGATTAACGCAGTAATTGGGTCAGGTACTTTCTTACTGCCAGCCAAGATTTATCATGAGATGAATCTAATGGCAATCGTGGTATTATTATTGACCGCCGTAGTTGTATCAATGATCGCTCTATGCTACGCAGACTTATCAAGCAGATTTAAAGGGTCTGGAGCAGCGTGGCTATATGCTTATCATGCTTTTGGCCGATTCACTGGATACGAATTAGGTGTTTTTACTTGGTTTTTAGGTTGTTGTACATTAGGGGCTGAAACTGTCGCATTACTAACTACGCTGAAGAGCTTTTGGCCAGTCTTAAATAATCAAACTATCTATTATTTACTAGCATTTGGGTTAATTATTTTATTCGCCATCATAAACTTCTTTGGTCGTTCATTAGTCAAACTAGTAAGCAATATTTCAGCAGCCGCAAAAATGATTACATTGTTTATCTTTATCATTGTAGGGGCATTCTTCATTCATCAAGGTAACTTCTCACCAATTATTCCAGTAGCAGCTACGAAAGGGGCTGGACCATTTTTGCAACACTTTGGTGCAGCATTTACTCCAATATTCTATTTGTTTACCGGCTTTTCATTTATTCCAATTGCGGCTCGTCAAATGAATAATCCTGAAAAGAATATTCCACGGGTTCTAATAGCCGTAATGGTTAGTGTCACTATTTTAGACTGCTTAATGATGTTTGTAGCTATTGGCCTTGTTGGTAGTAAATTAAGCACTTATTCAACACCATTAGCAAGTGCACTAGGAAATGGCGTTGGTAAGTGGGGCTACTCATTCATTATCGTAGGTATGCTTATCTCAATCTTTGGTGTTGCATTTTCTGCATCATTTAACGCTCCATCTTTGATTGCATCCCTCGCAAATGAACAAAAATTTTTACCTGCATGGGTTGGCAAAAAGAATAAACACGATGCACCATGGGTCGGCATCATTATGACAGCTATTTTAACTGGTGTATTTGTAACTCAATCATACTTATTCCTAGTATCATGTACCGTATTGGCTTCATTTATTCAGTATGTTCCATCAATCTTAGCTGTAATTAAATTCAAACACAGTAATGAATTTCCTAACCACGGATTTAAGTTACCTGGTAAGTATACTATTCCAATTATTGCTTTGATTGTCTCATGCTATATGGTTACTAACTTCACACCTGTAACTCTTTTAGTGGGAGTAGTTGTAGCAGCTATCGGTGCTGTATTATATATCTTCATGGACCGAGATCCTGCCATGGAAGAAATGGAAAAGCTGCACCAAGAGTTTTTGGATAAATTGAGGCATAATAAGATCAAGTTTTAACTTATTACAAAACTGTCGATAGATTTCGGCAGTTTTTTGTTTATTTTAAATCTAATTTACTAGCATCCATATGGCTTGAATTACATGAAAATATCAAAGAGGCATATAATATTGGAAGATATTAAATAAGAAAAGGGTAGATCAGAGACCGTAAAATAGTTTGTGTAGGAATGAATAATTCCTTAAATTAATTTCTTAAAACATTAGAAAAAGGAGTTCCTTTCTCGTATGATGAAACTGTTGTGGCAACTTATATTCCTAATTAAAAGTATCTATCATCGCATGAAAATTCTGATAATTACGTAAAGTGAAATTA
>NZ_JBJEEX010000076.1:0-8446 GCF_051873495.1 Floccifex sp. | reverse complement strand
ACAACAATAATATCAGAATTTAAAAAGACTGTCGACCACTTTGTCAACAGTCTGAGATTAGCACAAGGCTAATCCATAAAATTCGCAATCATTTGATCGGCTAAGTCTTTTGATGTCATGACCAATAAGAGTTCATCGTCATTTACTGCGACTTCACTTTTTTCAGCTTCTACACAAACCCATTTAGCTGGATTGGCATTTTCTTTGATTTCGTTAGCCATTGCTTCTAAATCAACAGAATCATCGGTTTTACGAATTAAAACAACAGAATGAGGTAGCGCATTGATTAGAGCATCGGCATGTACGGCTTCAATTCCTTCACACCAAGGAATAAAGGCAAAGTATTCAAAGTTTTCTTCATTGAGTTCAGTGACTTCATAAGCAGGAATGGAATCTTTGTCTACTCCTTCATATAGAGCGTCGATGTCTTCTTGAAGGGTTGTTGGTTTGTTGCTTGTGCATCCAAAAAGGAAACAAGAACAAAGAATTGTTATTAGTAATTTTTTCATTGATAATCCTTTCTATATACCTATTATATATAGAAAATATTATAAAAATATAGATTTTTTTATTTAGATGCGTTATTCTTATTGTATTATTACGCAGGAGAAATGAAATGAATTTTTTAGAAGAAAGAATCATTAAAGATGGTGTTGTAAAGCCAGGAAATGTTCTTAAAGTCGATAGTTTTTTAAATCATCAAATTGATATTGATTTATATCAAAAAATGGGACAAGAATTTAAAGAACGATTTAAAAATGAAAATATCAATAAAATCTTAACCATTGAAGCATCAGGAATTGGAATTGCTTGTGTTGCAGCTCAATATTTCAATGTGCCTGTTGTATTCGCAAAAAAATCACATAGCATTAATCTAGATGGAGATATGTATGTAGCTGAAGTTGAATCTTTCACACATAAAACAAAGAACCAAGTTATTGTTTCGAAAAAGTTTTTAGGGCCAGAAGATCATGTATTGATTATTGATGATTTTTTAGCAAATGGATGTGCTCTTCAAGGGTTAATTTCAATTGTACAACAAGCAGGTGGAAGCGTTGAAGGAATTGGAATTGCGATTGAAAAAGGATTCCAAAATGGAGGACAAATCATTCGTAATTTAGGATATCACTTGGAATCATTGGCTATCGTGGATGCGATGGATGATGAAACTGGTGAAATTACTTTTAGATAAAAATTAGGCTTCATGAAAATGAACTCTTTTTTTATAGAAAATTTTTTTATATAATTGTTTTCGAATTTAAAGGAGAGTATAGATATGATTGAATTTTTTAGGAAGAATATTGAACCTAATAAAAAGGTAAAAACAATTGAAATTCTATTATTAATTGGTTTATGTTTAACGTCTATTGTTTCTTTTGCGATGGGAACAAGTAAAATCAATGCCAATGTAGGTCAAATTAATTTTATTGAACAAGTAGAAATGACAAGAGACTTCTCATTAGAAGACTATGACGAAGACTATGCTTCATGTGATGTAACTTATACAAAAGGTAAAGATTCAATGGTTATTACGTATTCTTATGATGAATATGTGAATCATGATGAAAAAACAATTACGGCTTATGAATTTGAAAGTAAAGATGGGACAAAGCTTTATTTTGATCATAAAGATGTAAGTAAATCAGAAGCACAAGATGTATATACATCGGTAATGGCAAATAAAACAATGTCGATTTTTAACTTAGCCATTGCTTCTTTAATTCTTGCCTTATCAGTTGTGATTATGATGTTATTTTCAAGACAATTCACAACCTATGAAAAAGCATGGTTCTTATCTATCATGGCCTTGGCTACAATTATTTCAGTAATATTCCCAGAAGAAAGTGCCAATGGTGTTAATGGAATTGTAATCATGTTGTTGTATTTATTAGATACATTCCTAAATATTTTATGTGAACTATTAATTTCAAAACAATCTCGATATAATTTCTTGGTTTCAGTGTTAGTCGAAATTGTGGAAATTGTGATGTGTATTGTATTAATGTATCGCTTCGCAACTATGGCAACAACGCTATTCTTCTGGCTTCCAATTGATATTATTAGTTATATTAACTGGTCTAAACACAAAGACGATCAAGAAGATGAATTAACAGTGGTTCGTCGTTTAAAAGGATGGCAAGAAGTATTGGTTATTTTAGGAATTGTGGTTTGGACTTTTGGTGTGGGATATTTAATCAGTGGATTAGATATCGCAACAGATTTCTATCACAATGAAACACTAGAAACCGCAATTATTTATATTGATGCATGTGCATCAGCAGTAGGAATTGCCAATGGTCTATTCATTTTCTTCCGTTTTAGAGAACAATGGATTGCTTGGTATATTTGTGCATTCTTAGAAGCAGTTATTAATATTATTTCTGGGCAATATGTATTGTTGGTATTGAAACTTGGATATTTCACAAATACTACTTATGGATACATTAAATGGAGTAAATATATAAATTCTCATTCAGAAAAGAAAGAAGTATCAATATTCTAATTCGTCTTGAGGTTGCCCTTAAAAACTGATACAATATAGCGTGTAAAAAAATAGGAGTGATGAATTATGGCAATTTCTGCAGGTGATTTTAAAACAGGATTAACATTAATCGTTGATGGAGATCCTTGTCAAGTTTTAGATTTTCAACATGTTAAACCAGGAAAAGGTGCAGCTATCTTAAAAACTAAGATGAGAAACTTAAAAACTGGTTCTATTCAAGAAAAAAACTTCAATGCGAATACAAAATTTGATCAAGCTAATATTTCTAAAAAAGCGGCTCAATATTCGTATGAAGCAGGTGGAACTTATTATTTCATGGACTTAGAAACATTTGATACTTATGAATTAACAGAAGAACACATGGGAGAAAACAAATACTATGTTGTTGAAGGTTCTGAAGTTTCATTAATGTTCTTTGAAGGTGAATTATTATCTGTTTCTGTTCCAGAAAAAGTTGAATTAACTATCGTCGAAACAGATCCAGCAATCAAAGGTGCTCCATCTAACCAAACTAAAGATGCGGTTACAGATACAGGATTAACAATCCGTGTTCCTCAGTTCATTGAACAAGGAGAAAAGGTTGTTGTTTTCACAGCAGATGGAAAATACGCAGGAAGAGCTTAATAATAAGCTCTTTTTTTTAAAATTATGAATAAAGTTGTTTTAATTACAGGAGCCGCTCAAGGAATTGGTAAAGCCATTGCTTTAGAACTAGCTAAGAATCACTATGATATCGTAATCAATTATCGTTCAAGTCATAAAGAAGCGATGGAATTAAAGGAAACAATCCTTAATTTAGGTGTTCGATGCATGGCAATTTGTGCCAATGTTTCCAAGGAACAAGAAGTTGATGACATGGTTAGTCAAATTGAAAAGGAAATGGGTGGCGTTGATGTTCTGATTAATAATGCTGGTATCGATTTATCGAATTTATTTCACTTAAAAACAGCCGATGAATTTCGAAAAACCATGGATGTTAATGTGATTGGGGCGTTTAATTGTGCTAAAAGAGTGTATCATCATATGTTGGATCAAGAATATGGAAGAATTATTAATATTTCTTCTACCAATGGAATTAATACATACTATCCAATGTGTATTGACTATGATGCCTCTAAAGCTGCGCTTATTTCTTTAACACATAATTTGGCATTTGAATTTGCACCTTATGTGAATGTAAATTGCATTGCCCCAGGATTCATTGGAACCGAAAATGAATTAGATGGATATGATGAAGAATTCTTAAAAGAAGAATGTGAAAAGATTATGGTAAATCGCTATGGAAATCCGGAAGAAGTCGCATATTTAGTGAAATTTTTAATCAGCAGTGAAGCTAATTTTATAAATAATACGGTGATTCGTATTGATGGTGGACAAAAAGGAAGTTGTTAATCCAACTTCCTTTTCATGTTTGTAAGAGCTAATAAAATTGATAATTTACCGTATTCTAATGTCAATCCACCTTGCATATATAAAGTATATGGCTCAACAACTGGTGCATCGGCACTTAATTCAATGGTACTTCCTTGTGTAAAACTTCCTGCTGCCATCACTTCATCAAAAGGATAACCAGGCATAGGAGCAGGCATAACACGAACAAAAGAATCAATAGGACTTGTGTTTTGAATTCCTTGGGTAAAGTTGACTAAGTTTTCTTTTGTTTCTAGTTCAAGTGTTTGAATAATATCGGTTCTTGGTTCATCATAACGAGGAGATACATTTTTATATCCCAATTGTTCTAACATATATGCTGAGAAAACAGCAGTTTTTAAACTTGAACGAACAGCACTAGGTGCCATAAAAAGACCTTTAAAGAAAGAATTATTTAAATTAAAGTTTGCTCCTAAATCTTTTCCAATTCCTGGCGAAGTTAAGCGTTCTGCAACCATGTGAATTAAATCCGCATTTCCGGCAACATATCCACCCGTTGAAGCAATTCCGCCTCCTAAGTTTTTCATTAAAGAGCCAACGACTACATCGGCACCCACATGTCCTGGTTCAATTTTTTCAACTAATTCACCGTAACAGTTATCAACCATAATAATAACTTCTTGATTAACTTCACGGATTTTTTTGATGATGCGACTAATTTTATCCATACTTAAAGATAAACGATGAGAATATCCACGTGATCGTTGAATTTCAACTAGTTTCACATTTTTTTCTTTTAATCGATTGATAATGGCATCATCATCAAAGTCATCGTTTACTAATTCAATTTGTTCGTATTTTACACCATTGGCTTTTAGGGATTGACTAGAAGAACCAATAATTCCAATCATTTCTTGTAAAGAATCATAAGGTGCACCGGAAATAGAAATCATTGTATCTCCATGTTTACATAAAGCTGATAAGGTCAGATATAGGGCATTGGTTCCACTCATAATTTGTGGACGAACCAAAGCATCTTCACATCCTAATACACTGGCAAAAATACGTTCTAATTTATCTCTTCCTTCGTCGTAGTTTCCATATCCATTGATATCAGTAAAATCAGAGTATGATACTTTATTTTCAATGAAATACGATAAAATACGATTGGAGTTGTACAAACAAATGTCATCTATGTTTTCATAAATGTCTTTTAAAACAATATCGGATTGTTTAGAAAGTTCTAATAAGTCTTTATCAATTTGTTCTAAAATCATAACTACCTCTTTCAATTTCGTTTTTTATTATACATCAATTATATATGCCTAACCAAATCAAATTGACTTAAAAAAATATAATCGATACTATATATATACTCTTTGCGCTGCATTGAATCTACAGTACAAACTGAGCAGACCGTAACATAGTTATGGAGTCGGGTCACAAAAGTGACAGTGGAAATCATTTCTTCCATGGGACAGTAGTTGCTAACACTGATTCGTGGAAGTTTTTTTATACCATTTTTTAAAACTTTCCTGGTCATGTAAAGAGATTAGGAGGACAAAATGACAGATCAAAATGAATTTTCTAGAGTTGCTAATCGAGTATCGATTGTAACCATTGTTGCCAACTTGGCTTTATCAATCTTAAAGCTATTGGCCGGACTGTTTGCTCATTCCAATGCCATGATTAGTGATGCCGTTCACTCGGCAAGTGATGTATTTAGTACGTTTGTTGTTATGATTGGCGTTAAGCTTTCATCAAAAAAAGCGGATAAAGAACATCCATATGGACATGAAAGAATGGAATGTGTAGCTGCCATTGTTTTGGCAATGGTTTTATTTATTACCGGACTTGCTATTGGAATGGAAGTCATTCAAACGATTTTTTCAGGAAATTATAAAAACATTCAAGTTCCTGGTTTATTAGCATTATTAGCAGCTATTATTTCTATTGTTGTAAAAGAAATTATGTATTGGTATACACGACACTATGCCAAAAAAATTGATTCAAGTGCTTTAATGGCTGATGCCTGGCATCATCGCTCGGATGCATTGTCTTCAATTGGTGCTTTAATTGGTATATTAGGTGCTCGTATGGGATATCCTATTATGGATTCCGTTGCCAGTCTTATTATTTTCTTGTTTATTGTCAAAGCGGCTTATGATATTTTCAAAGATGCAGTTGATAAAATGGTAGATCATAGTTGTGATGAACAAACAGAACAAGAACTATGTAATTGTGTAAGAGAAAATAAAGAAGTATTAGGTATAGATTTACTTCAAACACGTATATTTGGAAATAAAATCTATGTTGATGTTGAAATAGAAGTGAATGAGAACTACACTCTTAAAAGAGCACATGAAATTGCGGAACAAGTTCATGAAAAAATTGAAATAAATTTTCCTAAAGTAAAACACATTATGGTGCATGTGAATCCCGGGGTGATTGAAAATGGAAAAGGAAAAGAAGAATAAAGGACTTAGAAATATTGTCTTTTTGGGGTTAATTAGTTGTTTTGCGGATATTTCATCGGAAATGGTTTATCCTATAATTCCTTTGTATTTAACTGCAGTATTAGGAACCACACCTGCGATTGTAGGAGTTATTGAAGGAATTGCTGAAAGCTTAGCTAGTTTAGTAAAAGTATTTAGTGGTTATATTTCGGATAAATATCAAAATAAAAAGAAATTAGCTTTTTGTGGATATTGCACAGGCTTTATTTATAAGATTGCTTTATTGGTATCCACAAGTTGGGTGGGAATATTAATCGCCCGTGTCATTGACCGCTTTGGAAAAGGAATTCGAACCGCTCCAAGAGATGTAATGGTAGCGGAAAGTACAGAAGATAATTTAGGAACTTCTTTTGGTATTCATAAGGCCTTGGATATGTTAGGATCGGCGATTGGGATTTTATTATCGCTTTTGATTCTAAAATATTTTGGAGATTCTATTTCTTCTTATAAAAAGATATTTATTGTTTCGATAATTCCTATTGTCATCGCTTTATTTTTCTTTATCTTTGTCAAAGAAAATAAAAATAGAGTTCAAACCAAGAAAGAAAACATCTTTAAAAATGTAGATAAATTAGATAATCAATTAAAACTATATTTATTCGTAGCTGTTTTATTTACACTAGGAAATTCATCGAATTCATTTTTATTGTTGAGAGCACAAGATGTTGGATATACAAGTACGCATGTGATTTTATTGTATTTTATATATAATATAGTGTGTTCTTTATTATCGATTCCCATGGGAAAGAAATCGGATAAAAAAGGAAGAAAAGGTATATTAGTAAAAGGTTATTTATTATTTTCTTTAGTTTATTTATTATTTGGACTAGGAAGTAATAAAATATCTATTTTATTGGCCTTTGTATTATATGGATTCTATACAGCTATGATTGCTGGAGTAGAAAAAGCCTTTATTAGTGAAATCAGTCCAAAATACTTAAAAGGAACTATGTTAGGATTACACGGAACATTAGTAGGAATTGCTTTATTATTTAGTAGTGTGATTGCTGGTTTCTTATATGAATATGTTGGTTCTTATGCTCCTTTCTTATTAGGTGCTAGTTTATCATTCATCACGGCTTTAATTTTACAATTTGGTTTAAAAGAACAAAAGATGGATCTAGTAAAATAATCCATCTTTTTATTGTTAGTTGGCTATAAGTTTACGATACTTTTCTTTTTCATTTTCATCGTAATTCAATAAATCATATACTTTATCAAAACTTTGATTAGAAGATGACATTAGATTTTGTATTGTTTCTTTACGTTCTGCAGTTCGACCAATATCAATTCCTTCACTGCGACCAATTTCAATTCCTTGACTTAGTCCGCGTTCTTCGCCTTTAAGTTCAAAATAATAGGATAAATTACACATTGTCATCATCTCCTGTTCTTCTATGTCGATTATACCATATTTTGATAATATCTCTTTCTTTTGTGTTAGGTCCTGTTTTTGAATAAATAACTCATAAATCATCATAATCACTTCTTTATATTCTTCTTCACATTGATTGATACTTTCTTCATCCATGAATATGTAGATTTGTGTTTGATTGTCATAGTGTTTCTTTATCATTTGTGGTTTTCCAGTTAGGATTCTAGGATATTTATCTACGGCAACAATACTATAGAAAAAGACAAAGAATAATCTTACTATATTCCTTGTCCCAGTTTTATTAGCTACAAATTAATTGTCGATATTGTTCTTTTTCACTTTTGTCATAATTTAATAAATCATATGCTTCATCAAAAGTTTGATTATAAGTAGACATTATGTTTTGGATTGTTTTTTTACGTTCTTCAGTTCGACCAATGCCAATTCCTTCACTTCGTCCAATATCAATTCCTTGACTTAGTCCACGTTCTTCGCCTTTAAGTTCAAAATAATAGGATAAATTACACATTGTCATCATCTCCTGTTCTTCTATGTCGATTATACCATATTTTGATAATATCTCTTTCTTTTGTGTTAGGTCCTGTTTTTGAATAAATAACTCATAAATCATCATAATCACTTCTTTATATTCTTCTTCACATTGATTGATACTTTCTTCAT
>NZ_JBJEEX010000075.1:0-38844 GCF_051873495.1 Floccifex sp. | reverse complement strand
GAGGATATAACTCTTTTCAAGTGACAAATCACTTAACTGTTATATCCTCTTTTTTATACTTGTTTTTATATTAAATACATATGTCAAAAGATTGTGTACATTTTTATATTATTTTGATATAGTATATACATTATAAAGGTGAGGAATTATATATGGATATGAATATTGTATTTTTAGACATGGAAGGCGTTCTTGTTCCTGAAATTTGGATTGCTTTCGCAAATGAAACAGGAATTCAAGAATTAAAGAAAACAACGCGAGATGAACCAGATTATGACAAATTAATGAACTATCGTCTTAATATTTTAAAAGAACATGGACTTGGTCTAAAAGAAATTCAAGAAACCATTTCTAAAATTGATCCAATGCCAGGAGCTAAAGAATTTTTGGATAAACTTAGAAAAATTACTCAAGTTATTATTCTAAGTGATACATTTACTCAATTTGCTTCTCCTTTAATGGAAAAATTAGATTGGCCAACCATTTTCTGTAACACATTAGAAGTTGATGAAAAAGGCACTATCATTGGATACAAAATGAGATGTGATCATTCTAAACTAACAACCGTTCAAGCCCTCCAATCATGTGGATTTCAAACAATTGCTTCAGGAGACAGTTTCAATGACTTAGGAATGATTCAAGCAAGTAAAGCTGGTTTCTTATTTAAAACAACAGATGATATAAAGAAAATGTATCCAGATATCCCAGCATACGAAGACTATGACGAATTATATGAAGCCATAAAGAATGCATTATAACCATCGCAAGATGGTTTTTTAATATCTAATTGAAAGAAAATCTTTATACGAGTATTATATATTAAGATTAAATTAAGAAGAAATAAGGAAACATTAAGATAGTATGAAGATTATTATTGTAGGTTGTGGAAAAGTTGGTTTCCAAATCGCAAAACAATTAGATGACGAAGGACATGATATTACTGTAATTGACAACAACACTTATGTTTTAAATAAAATCACAAACATATTAGATGTTGATGTCATAAATGGTAATGGTGCAAGTACTGATACATTAAATGCTGCCAAAGTAGACCAAGCAAACTTAGTAATTGCTTCTACTTCCAGTGATGAAATCAACATTATTTGTTGTTTTATTGCCAAAAAATTAGGAGCCGACCATACCATTGCTCGTATTCGAAATCCTGAATATCGTAAAACAACGCGTTTATTAAAAGAAGAATTAGGACTAACAATGTCAATTAACCCCGAAGAAGTTGCGGCTCGTGAAATTCTTAAGAGTCTTAGCTATCCTTCTCAAGTAAAGGTCAATAGTTTTGCCAACGGAAAAAGTGAATTAGTTGAGTTTAAAATTATGAACCATAGTCCTTTAATTGGCTTACCTATTTCTAAAGTAAACAAAACACTGAAAACTAATGTCTTGTTTTGTACCATCGAAAGAGAACATGAAATTCACATTCCTGAAGGTTCTACTATTATCCAACAAGGAGATAAAATTAATTTTACAGGAACCACTAAAGACATTGAAAATTTCTTATATAAAAATGGTATAAAGCGTACTCGTCCTTTGCGAGAAGTAATGATTGTAGGAGGTGGAAAAATCACTTTCTACTTAACTCAAAAACTCATTGAACTAGGAATTGATGTACGTATTATTGAAAAAAATAAAGCAAGATGCCTAGAACTTGTTGAGCAATTCCCAGAAGCAACAATTATTCACGGGGATGGAACCGATCATGAATTTTTATTAAGTGAATCATTAAATCAAATGGATTCATTTATTGCTTTAACAGATAACGATGAAGAAAATGTCATTGTTTGTATGTTTGCTTCCAAAAATGGCGTACCACGTGTTCTTCCTAAAATAAATCGTATTTCCCTTGGTTTTTTATTAGAAAGACTCGGAATACAAAACGCGATTACACCAAAAATGCTTTGTGCCAACCAAATCGTACAGTACGTTCGTGCCATGCAAAATAGTGTCGGAAGTAATGTAGAATCATTATTAACTATTCTAGATTCCAATGTCGAAATCCTTGAATTTAGGGTTCGTGATAATTGTAAATTCACAGGAATTCCACTAAAAGATGTAAAATTCAAAAAAGACATTTTGATTGGATATTATTCTAGAAAAGGAGTTATTTCCATTGCCAAAGGAGACTCCATCATTCTAACTGGAGATACTGTTATGATTTTTAGTTTAGAAAAAGGATTGAGGGATATCAACGATGTATTGGACAAGTAAAATAAAGCAATTAAATTGGTCAATGATTTTTAGCATCATTGGATATGTATTGCTTGTTGAAAGTGTTTTATTATTATTTCCTTTGATTGTGAACTTTATCTATGGTGAAAACGATTTTATAGCCTATTTAATTCCCATTGTTTTATGTTTAGTGATTGGATATCCACTCACATTAATTCAATCAAAAAAAGGATTTATATTTGCGCGAGATGGTTTATTTGGTGTTGGATTATCATGGATTGTGGTGTCTATGATTGGGTGTCTTCCCTTTGTGATATCGCAAGACATTCCCAATTATATCGATGCCCTATTTGAAACTATTTCTGGATTCACAACAACTGGATCAAGTATTTTAACAAATATCGAAGCTCTATCTCATGCCAATTTATTTTGGCGTAGTTTTACCCATTGGATTGGTGGAATGGGAATTCTTGTTTTTGTGTTGGCTATTGTTCCAGGAAGCAATGATCGTACTATGCACATTATGCGTGCCGAAGCACCTGGTCCTACTATTGGAAAACTTGTTCCTCGTATGAAAAACAGTGCTTCTATTTTATATGCGATTTATATCTTTTTAACGATTGTGTTAATTTTCTTATTATGCATTGGTGGAATGCCTTTATTTGATTCACTTTGCCATGCCTTTGGAACGGCTGGAACAGGTGGATTTAGTATTTTAAATAGTGGAATAGGTGGCTATAATAGTGCTTATTTCGATATTGTTATTACGATTTTCATGTTGTTGTTTGGTGTTAATTTCAACATGTATTATTTTCTATTAATTAAAGAATACAAACAAGTATATAAAAACGAAGAATTTAAAGCCTATATTGGAATTGTCGTTTTATCTACTTTATTAATTGCCTTTAATATCCGCTCTATGTATGCCAATATTTTTGAAGCCCTTCGCTATAGTAGTTTTCAAGTTGCGACTATTATAACAACAACCGGATATGCTACTACCAACTTTGATTTATGGCCAATGTTTTCCAAAATCATTTTATTTTTATTAATGATCTTAGGAGCTTGTGCTGGAAGTACAGGTGGAGGATTAAAAGTTTCTCGTTTTTTAATTATTTTAAAGAAATTAAAAGTTGATATTCAAAGACTGATTCATCCTCAAAAAATTGATGCGATTACAATGGATGGAAAAATTGTAGAAGATGATTTAGTACACAATATATTATCTTATTTTTGTTGTTTCATGTTTTTCGCATTCTTTTGTGTTTTAATTGTATCACTTGATAACTTTGATTTTGAAACAACAATCACATCTGTCTTTGCTTGTATTGGAAACATTGGTCCTGGTTTTGGGTTATGTGGACCAATGGGAAACTTCTCACAATTTTCTAATTTATCAAAGATTGTATTATCCATTGCTATGTTAGTAGGACGACTAGAGATCTATCCAATTATAATTTTCCTAACGCCTTTTCTTTCAAATAAAAAACATAAAAAAAGAAATATATAAAAACAAGGTGAATCTTGTTCCATTAGATTCACCTTCAGTGTTTAATCATTCGATAACCTACACCAACATGTGTTTGAATATATTTTGTTGTTGGATCTTTTTCCTCTAATTTTTTTCTAAGTGTAGCCATAAATACTCTTAGCGATGCGATATCATTTTCTAAAGCCGTTCCCCATACTTCTTTTAAAATATATTTATGAGTAAGAACTTTTCCTGTATTTTTACATAACACACACAATAACTTATATTCAATTGGAGTTAAATGAATTTCTTCATTGCACATCGTAACTGTTCCTGCTATAAAATCAACACATAAATTACCGTTTTGATATAATGAACTACCACTTGTATCTACTGTATTCAATCTTCGAATTACCACTCTAATACGTGCTAGTAATTCATCTACCGAAAATGGTTTTGTTAAATAATCATCGGCACCACGATCTAAAGCTTCAATTTTATCATTATCTTCTGTTCTGGCACTCACTACAATAATAGGAACATTGCTCCAAGAACGAATTGTAGAAATCACTTCACATCCATCGATATCTGGTAATCCTAAGTCAAGTAAAATAACATCCGGTGATTGTGATGAAACAATCATAAGTGCTTCTTTTCCTGTTTGTGCTATTTCATATTTGTATTCATGTAATTTTAGTGTTGTCACAATCAAGTTACGAACAGACACATCATCTTCAACAACTAATATATTTATTTTTTTCATGTTCTTCATCCTTTAATAATGCCACCACAAAAACACTACCATGTGGAACATTATCCTCTACCCATATTTTTCCTTTGTGTAGTTCAACAATCGATTTACACAAAGACAAGCCTAATCCTAATCCACGTTCATCATCGATAACTTCGTGTTGACCTCGATAAAACATTTCAAATATTTTATCTTTATCTTTTATTCCTTTTCCTTGATCTTTAATGTAAATATATACATAAGAATCATCGTCTTTTAATTGAATTGTTATAGTCGTTTGTTCTGGTACATATTTTATCGCATTGTTTAATATATTCACAAGCACTTGAATAATAAGTTGAGCATCCATTTTCACAACATATATTTCTTTGCTTGGTTCTAAATAAATAATGTGATGCTCACAATGCACACGATGAACTGCCTCTTCCACTATTTCTTCCACGACTTCTGGTGTTTTCTTTAACGCAATTTTTCCTTGTTCAATTTTCGTTATTGATAAAACATTTTCAATCATTTCATTCAACCACAGTGAATCTTTATATATACTTTCCAACATGCCGTGTCGCATTTCTTCACTTAGTGAATTTCCATTTTCTATTAATGTGTTAGAACATCCAATAATAGAAGTAAGAGGAGTACGCAAATCATGAGATATTGTACGAAGCAAATCCGCTCGTAATTTTTCATTATTCGCACGAATCAAAGATTCTTCTTTTTCTCTAGCATTTTTATCGTTTTCTAAAGCCATTGAGCATTCCATCAAAATTGATAAAATCATATTTTTCTGTGACATCTCAAGCCCTTTTCCGTCTAGACAAATTCCAAACACACCATGTGTTCTTCCTTGAATATACAAAGGAAAATAAACATATTTTGCTTGTTCAAAATAATTTGTAGTGGCTCCTGCACTTTCATGATGATTAAAAACCCATTCTACCACTTCTATTTCCTTTTTTAAAATAGCTTCATCACTTTTTTCATAATAAAAAGGAACATCTTCTTGTAGATACACAACAATATTTTTATTCACAATTAACTTTATTTGCGAAATCGTGACATTTAATATTTCTTCTTTATTACGAGTTCGATTTAATAACTGATTTGTTTCCAATAATGTTTTCGTATGACGAGCAATTTTAGATGTCGTTCGTGCATATGACTTTAATTGCCATGCCAATGTACCCGTTATAAACGATGAACAAAACATGATTAAAAACGTCAAAACGTATCCGTTATCATAATAAAACAAAGTATATTTTGGATCCGTAAACAAAAAATTAAAAATGATTACACTTAAAAATGAGTCAATTCCATTTAAAAGTGGATTCGAAGTCAAAAGCGAATTTACTAAAACTCCTAATATATAAATTGTGATAATATCAGCATCGTTCATTCCAGTTTGAGCAAGGCATAACCCAATGCAACTTGTCACCAATAATTCAAGCAACATAATCACAATGTCTTTTCCTTTAAATGAAAAACGTTCTTTTTTATCAAAAAAGGCATTTTTATCTGGAATAATATAAACATTGATATCTGTTAAATATTCAATTAACTGATCACTAATTGATTGATGATGAATAAAAATAGATTTAGACTTAGATTGTCCAATCACTATTTTTTGAGCACCAATATAATTGGCGAACTGCGCTATTTGAAAGGCCACATCATCACCATAAACATAGTTCACATTTATATTTAAAGATTTGGCATATTCGATATTTAATTGTAGCTGTGTTTGTTGTGTTTCTTTCTTTTTCTTTGACGTTTCGACATAAACACCAATCAACTCGGCATGAAAGGCTTTACTCATTTCATAAGCTGCTTGGATTACGCGACCATTTATTTGCGAAGATGACAAACACACCAATACTATTTCTTTCATATCTATATTTTATATCAAATAGTTTTAATCGTATTTAAAAACTTTTTGAATTTGTTTAATTTGACCAATCACCAATAAACGCATATCTCCTGTAAAAATCGTATTCGGACCAAAATCCATTGTCACAGCATCGTTTACTTTTAAGCCAATCACATTAATGTGATATCGATTTCTTACATCAACTTGAGAAATGGTTTTCCCAATCCAGCTTCCTGGTACATCTAATTCATAAATCGCATGATTTTTATCTAGTTCAATGTAGTCAAAAATATGTTCTGAACTAACACGAATGGCTGTCCAATTGGCTAATTGTCTTTCTGGATATACAGCTTCATCAGCCCCATTGCGTAATAAGAATTTTTTATGTCGATCACGGCATGCTCGAGCAACAACATATTGTGCTCCTAATTCTTTTAATAAAGAAGTAGTTTCCAATGAGCTTTGAAAATCATCTCCAATTGCACATACACAACAATCAAAATCAGATACTCCAATTGTACTCATAAATTGTTCATCTGTACTGTCTCCAATTTGTGCAACGTGTACATATGATAATACAGCATCAATTCTTGATTCACGGTTATCTATAACCATAACTTGGTGTCCCATTTCATATAATTTATGTGCACAGTGCCTTCCAAAGCGTCCCATACCAATGATTAAAAACGATTTCATGTTTACATTCACCTCTAGCTACTATTATCTATAAATCAATATTAACGTTGTATTAATATACATCATTTTGTATTAAGATTGTATAAAGATTTTTTTATATCTGTTTGATTAATTACATTATAAGAGTATAATTCTATTTAGATAGAGGCGCGATAACGACAAGTGAATGAAGAGTTGGCAAACATTTGATTCATTCATTAAGCAATATCGCCGAACTGTTTTTTTAGGCATAAAAAAATGGTGGACCAATGGAGAATATCTATTGGGCTGTCTACTTTGTAGGAGTGCTATCTTAATTTGATCTTTAATGTCAGTAAGATAGTGTGCTTACTGACATTTTTTATATCAAAAGGAGAACTTGTATGAAACCAATTAAAGGAAGTATCGTTGCACTAGTAACTCCATTTCATGAAGATGGAAGTGTAAATTTTGAGAAGTTAGAAGAATTGTTGGAATGGCACATTGAAAACAAAACCGATGGAATTCTAGTTTTAGGAACCACTGGTGAATCATCAACAATGACCCAAGAAGAAGACGATGAAGTTGTTGAATGTGCAATTCGTGTTGTGAATCATCGTGTCCCTGTTATTGTCGGAGCTGGTTCTAACTCAACTCAGGCTATGAAAGAAAGAAGTATTAAATACGAAAAAATGGGTGCCGACCAATTATTGTTGATTAGTCCTTACTACAATAAAACAAACGAAAAAGGAATGATTGCTCATTTTACCGAATGCGCAGATGCTGTAAACATTCCTATTATTTTATATAACGTACCAGGTAGAACTGGATGTGCTATTAGCGAAAACGCTGTTAAAGTTTTATCTCAACATCCAAACATCATTGGAATCAAAGAAGCAAGCGGAAATATTAGTTATGCGACAAACATTGCTCGCTATTTAAGTGATGATTTCGTTATGTATTCAGGAAACGATGACATGATTACCACTATTATGGCTTTAGGAGGATCGGGTGTTATTTCTGTTCTTGCCGACATTGCACCAAGACAAACACATGATATCGTTCAAGCTTGGTTAGATGGAAAGCCACAAGAAAGCTTAGCTCAACAATTAAAATACTTAGATGTGATTCATGCTTTATTCTGTGAAGTGAATCCCATTCCGGTAAAAGAAGCCATGAACATGATGGGAATGAACATTGGTGGATATCGTCTTCCTTTATATGAAATGGAAGATAAAAATAAAGAACGTCTTCACAATGCTCTAGAACAGGCAGGTTTATTGTAATGAAAATACTTGTGATTGGAAAAGGTAAAATGGGTTCTTTAATTAAACAAACTGCCTTAGATAAAGGACACGAAGTCATTGGAATAGTCGATATCTTTGATGCCGATTCTATTTCAAATAAGCAATGTGATGTTGTGATTGATTTTTCTCATCGTGATAACGTGGAATGGGTTTGTGATTATTGCCAGAAAACAAAGGCATGTCTAGTTATGGGAACCACTGGTTTAGAACAACATCACTTGGATATGATTCAAGCTTTGGCGAATACAAATCCTGTGTTTTTCTCATATAATTATTCCTATGGTGTTGCTGTTGTTCGAAAAGCACTCGAATACATTACCCCAATGTTAAAAGAAGACTTTGACATTGAAATGGTGGAAGCCCATCACAACCAAAAAGCCGATGCTCCTAGTGGAACCGCAAAAATGTTGTTAGATGCCATTGATCCAAACAATGAATTCAAACACGTATTCTCACGTGAAGGAATGACTGGTAAACGTGAAAAAGAAATTGGTGTTTTTGCCCTTCGTGGAGGTACGGTAGCTGGTCAACACACAGTTTATTATTTTGGAAATGATGAAAGTATCACTATTTCTCATAATGCGACAAGTCGTCAAATTTTTGTCAATGGAGCCATTAAAGCCGCTGAATTTATTGTTTCTCAAAAAGCTGGTTTATATTCAATGGATGACTTGTTAGGATAAAGGAAGGAACAATCGATATGAGTATTAAAGTAAATGAAAATTATCAAAATTTAGAACAAAACTACTTATTTAAAACAATTGCTCAAAAAGTAAATGCGTATACAGAATTACATCCTGATAAAAAAATCATTCGTCTAGGTATTGGAGATGTCACTTTACCCTTAACCAATAAAGTTATTGAAGCTCTACATGCTGCTGTTGATGAAATGGGACATCAAGAAACGTTCAAAGGATACGGAAATGAACAAGGATATGACTTTGCCATTGATGCTGTAATGAAGCATTATCAATCTTATGGTGTCACATTAAACAAAAAAGAAGTTTTTATTTCGGATGGTGCCAAAAGCGATTGTGGAAATATCACTGATATCTTTGGAGACAATGAAATCTTAATTCCAGATCCTGTATATCCAGTTTATTTAGATTCAAATATCATGTGTGGAAGAAAAATAAATTTCATCCAGGCATCACAAGAAAACAATTTTCTTCCTATGCCAAATGAAGTAGAAAAGAAAAGCTACATCATTTATATTTGTTCACCTAATAATCCAACTGGAGCCGTTTATTCTAAAGATCAATTGAAACAATGGGTTGATTTTGCCAATGAAACAGAATCTGTAATCATCTTTGATTCGGCTTATGAAGCTTATATTCACGGTGATTATCCACATTCTATTTTTGAAATTGAAGGAAGTCGCACTTGTGCCATCGAAATATGTTCTTTATCTAAAACCGCTGGTTTTACAGGAACACGTATGGGATGGACTATTGTTCCTATTGAACTTGTTTGTTCAGGAACAGCACTAAATCCAATGTGGAATCGTCGTCAATCCACAAAATTTAATGGAACTGCTTATATCATTCAAAAAGCGGGTGAAGCTGCTTTAAGTCCTGATGGATTTAAAGAATGTAAAGAACATATTGCGTATTATATGGAAAACGCAAAATTATTATCAGATTTATTAAATAAGAAAGGTATTTGGCATACAGGTGGTATTTCAAGTCCATATATTTGGTTAAAATGCCCTAATAATATGTCTTCTTGGGAATTCTTTGATTACTTATTGAATGAACTACAAATTGTTGGAACCCCAGGATGTGGTTTTGGACAACAAGGAGAAGGATATTTTAGATTAACTGCATTTGGATCAAGAGAATCCACTTTAGAAGCTATTGAACGATTAGAAAAGGCACTATAATACAAAGAACCAAGATTTTTCATCTTGGTTCTCTTTTTATTAAAGGTAATGAACAATAGCGTTATCTAATACAAGTTGGCTAGCTTTCATTAATTTAATTTCTTTTTCCATTTCATCATGAGGAATTTGTTGTTTAACAACTTCTTCATCAATTCCATAAGAAGCAGCAATTAATTTCATTTGTTCAGCAATTTCTTCTTCCACATCAATGATTTCTTCTAAACGAGCCACTTCCATTAACGCAACTTCTAAGCGAACTTGTTTCGTTGCGAAATCTTTAAATTGCTCACGAATATCATCACGTGTTTGTCCTACCATTTGAAGATATTGATCTAAGCTAAATCCTTGTTGAGCCATTTGCATTTCTACACGTTGCATTTGTTGTTCTAAAGCAGCTTCAATCATGTCTTCAGGTAATTCACCTTCAACTGTATTCATTAAGGCATCAAAAACAACATCTTGAACTTTTTCATTATTTTGTTTTTGAACTTCATTTGATAAGTAAGCACGAACATAGTTTTCAAATTCTGAAACAGTATTTACTTCAGGAATTTGTAAAGATGCGACAAATTCATCGTTTAATTCAGCAGGTTTTGATGTAAAAATATCATGTACTTTTACTTTAAAAATTACAGGTTGACCAGCTAAGCTTTGTTCTTGATAATTTTCTGGGAAAGTCACATGAAGATCTTTTTCTTCACCTTTTGTCATTCCGATCATTTGTTCTTCAAATCCTGGAATGAATTGACCAGATCCAATTACCATTTCATAGTTTTTAGCTGTTCCTCCATCAAAGGCAACTCCATCTTTTAATCCTTCAAAATCAAAAATAGCGCTGTCTCCGTTTTCAATTGAACCTTCTTTTGATTCTTTTAATGGATTTTGAGTTAAAGTATATTGAATTTGTTTGTTTACCATATCATCTGATAACTCTACTTTTTCAACTTCAACTTCAATTCCCTTGTAGTTTCCAATTTTAATTTCCATATTTAATCCTTTCTACAGACCACTCAAATATAACACAAAGTCCTTTATTTTACTAATTTAATGTTCACAAATGGAATTACCTCTTCCATATTATTTTTATGCTCTCCAATGAATTTTTCCATCCAAATCATATCCACCCATTCATTGAATTTATATCCACACTTATGGAAAGTTCCTACTAATTGAAATCCCATTTTTTCATGAAAATACATGCTTGTATTATCTAAGTGTTCATTTTCATGTTCTGTATAACTAATGCAAGCATTCATATTTAGAATATTTTGTTTCTTTAAACAATACTCCAATGCTTCATATAACTGTCTTCCAATTCCTTTTCCTTTCGCATTCACATCCAAATAAATGGTTGTTTCCACTGACCAATCATAGGCTTTACGATTTTTAAATGAATTAGCATAGGCATATCCAAGCACAATACCATCTTGTTCATATACTAAATACGGATATTTTTCCATAATCTTTTTCATTCGATTTTGAAATTCTTCATCACTGATTACATCGTATTCAAACGTTATTGATGTATTTTCAATATAATATTGATAAATCTTATTTAATTGCGCTGCGTCTGTTAATTTAGCTAATCGAATCATACGGACCCTCCTTGTCAACAATAATAACATAAAAAGAAGTCAATCGACTTCCTTAATTACTTGTTTAATTCCATTGTTTGTACAACACACATAAAATTCATTCATTTCATCTTTGGTAAATCGCTCTGGATTTTGTTCAAAACAAAAATCCATATCCAAATAAGAATATTTAGAACTAGCTAATGGATTATAATTTAATAATTCATACTTTACATCTTCATATAAACCTGAGATAAATCGTGAAATCATAGCTATATTATCCATTGTTGCACTCATAAAAGGAATAAGAGGCGTACGAATCGTTACTTTATCACGATGTTCACTTGTTAGTAAATAAGTAATATTTGATTTAATGATTTCATTGGATACACCGGTATATTTTATATGCTCTTTTTCATCGAACAATTTACAATCACAATATATTTGATCTATGTAAGGAACAACTTTCTTAACAATTTCAATGTCTGTATAAAAAGAAGATTCAATTGCGGTATGAATTCCTTCTTCTTTGCATTTCTTTAAAAGTTCTAGTAAAAATTCATGTTGCACAAAAGGTTCTCCTCCCGAAAAAGTAACACCTCCACCATGATTGAAAAAAGCTTTATCTTTCATTAACTCATCAAATGCTTGTTCAACTGTATATTCCTTAGCATCATAGCTTAAAGCACGGGTAGGACACATATTTACACATTCATCCCAATTTTCATCAATTTCTCTATGAATCACAATACGACCATCTACACATTCAATTCCTTTATGCTTCGAAATCGATACACACGTTTGACAATGAATGCATTTATTTTCCATATAAAGAACTTGTCTAGAAGCACTTAACCCTTCTGGATTGTGGCACCACTTGCATCGAAGAGGACATCCTTTTAAAAACAAAGTCGTACGAATTCCTAGTCCATCATGGGTCGCAAATCGTTTTATATCGAAGACATTTCCTTTAAATGGCATCGTAACTTGTTCTGGCAATGATTTCATCTTGAAGGTCTCCTGCTAGTTCAGTGAAATAAGCGGTATATCCGGCAACACGTACCGTTAAAGAACTATATTGTTCAGGATGTTCTTTAGCCGCTAATAAATCTTTTTTAGAAACAACATTAAATTGTACATGTGGAATTTCTAAGTCTACAAATGTTCTCATAAAATTCGCAAATTTCTTAATTCCTGTTTCTGTACTAAAGAATTCAGGAAGGAATTTCATATTTAGTAATCCTCCATTGGTTGTACATTGATTTTCCAAACGAGAAACAGATTTTAAAACAGCTGTTGGTCCATTTAAATCACGTCCATATACCGCTGATAATCCTCCATCTGCTAATGGACTTTGACTCAATCTTCCATCCGCACTGGCTCCTACATTTTGTCCCATAGGTACATGAGCACTTACTGTATACATACCCGTATGATATGGTCCATTTCGATAATTAGTATATTTCTTTAACTTATTACGGAAAGCACTGGCCCATTTAGAACCTAGTTCATCAACCCATTGCACATCGTTTCCATATTTTTCCACACGATTCAATAAAGTTTGGCGCATAACTTCTTGTCCTTCAAAATTATTTTGAAGCGCTTGTTCTAATTCTTTACCTGTATAACGTTTTTCCTCAAATACCATCTTTTTAATAGCGGCTAAAGAATCTGCTAAATTCGCAACTTGAATCATTTGAATTCCTGACAAATTATAATGCGCACCACCATTCACTACATCTATACCTTTTTCTAAACAATCATCAATAACACAAGATAAAAATGGTGTTGGTAAATGATCTTGATGTCCTTTTTCTACTTTTTCACAGCATTCAATCATTTTATCAATAAAATAATCCATCATTTTTTCAAATGCACACTCTAATTCATCAAATGTTTTATAAGTAGAAAGAGAACCAAAATCAGGTGCTAATGTTTTACCCGTAATTAAACATTTTCCATGATTACATGTAAGTTCTAACACCTTACATAAGTTGAACATTGCCGCATCTGACCATCCTAAATTATTTCCTTGGGTAGTGATTTCAACACATCCTACAATCGCATAGTCCATGGCATCTTTTTTAGAAATTCCTAAGTCCATTAGTGCTGGAATTAAACTTTCATCATTAAAGAATTGTGGCATTCCACTTCCTTTGGCAACACAACGAATCGCATGTTCTAATAGTTCTTGATTCGTATTTTTATGTAAGCGAACGCTTAAATTGGGTTGTGGTAATCCGATTTCTTCTTGCGCTTGAATCATTAAATGACTTAATTCATTGACATAGTCATTCCCATTTTCATCTTGTCCACCCACAGCAATATTAAATCCAATAGGGAATCCAGCAAAATATTTAGCGGAATGGGCATTTCGTAAATACACGATTTGATTAAATTTAAGCCATAAACACTCAATTAATTCTAGTGCTTGTTCATCAGTTAAATGATCATTTTTATAGTAAGGATATAGTGTTTTATCTAATCTTCCTGGAGAGAAACTTGAGGCATTACTTTCCATGTGTAACACAACCATTAAAAACCAAAGTGATTGGAGTGCTTCTCTAAAGGTATGAGCTGGTCTTATACTTAAATCATGACAAATTTCTGCTACATCATCTAAGTTCATTTCTTTGGCAAGTGATGCATAACGATTCATAAAGTCTTGTACACCTTGCATCACTATAATCGTTGATTCATAGAATTCTCTTTTTTTCACATCTGTACACGATTCTAATTTATCTTGGGCAATTTGAATATACCCAGCTGGGCCTGTTTCTAACCATTCCTTTACATTAGGGCAAATGTGTCCTTGGGCATGATCGGTTTGATTGATTTTGACAACAGTAGAAATTGCCGCAATCTTTCCATCGGCTTTCACATCATCTTCCAATGATTTTCCTTTCCAGTAAGGAACAATACATTCTCTAAAAGTTTTAATATCTTCTTCTCTGACATTAAATTTATCTTGAGGACGAGTTGGAATCGTTTCAAATTCTTTGTCTACCCAACTAATTCCACTTTCTGGAAATGCAACACCATCACGAACTCCTTTGGTACGATTTCCAACGATCAATTCTTCGGGTTCAATCGCAATTTCAATTTTGTTTAATGCATTATAAAGTGAATAAGCACGTTTCATTTGTACCGAGTCATTTTCGTGTTGTTTATAGGTTTCGGTAATAATCATGGCTTGTTCAATACTGACATAGCGAGAATGCGATAACATTTTTTCTTTTAATATTTGGATGCGCTTATTCATATATTTTCTCCTTTTTTATCGTTTTTTATTGTTTATACGTTCAATATACGATTATAAATACGAAATGTCAATAATTATACTTAATCAATTCGCCTCTTTTCATTTTTATAAAATCATAAAACATTTATATAAAACTGTTGTTATTTTATAAAATATATATAATATAATTAAAGATAACGTTATCATAAATTATAGAAATGAGTAATTAATATAGTAATTGTTAATTTAAATAAAAAAGAATTACTGCACTGTTTTATTTTTAATTGATTTGTTTTCAAAAAATAATCATTTTTCAATTACTTGGAACATCTTTTTTAACACTATACAAAAACAATTATTTTTAAGGAGTGTGATTACTATAAAAAATGTTTATAGGTTTTTAATTATCTCATTCTTGATTATTTTTTCTTTTGGGTGTCAAAACATTAAAAGTGAAACACAGGGTCAATTTATTGACATTACATATAAAGAACTTGTTAATAAAATAGAAAACAAAGATACCTTTATATTGCAATTCACTAAGACAACTTGTCCTTTTTGCAAGGATTTAGAAAAAATCGAGAATGAATATTTTTTAAATAATGATGAAATCATTTTTAGATTTTTTACTGATTTAAACGAAAAAGACTATAATGAAAATTTGAATTTTTTTTAAACTACTTTTGAAGATTTTTCACTTGTTCCCACTGTATATTGGATTGAAGATGCTACACCAAGAAATCAATTGCCTATTCTAGAAAACAATCAATATGATATTTTAGATAAATGGATTACAGATAATAAAAATTATTAGAAGGTATTTGTATGTCAAAAATCAAAAAAATATTAAACAAAATAAATAATTACTTTATAGAACGAAAACAATTAAGTAAAATACTAGGTCAAATTGTATTTTGAATATTAATTGTTGCCAATTCCCTGGTATATACTTTTTGTCCTAAAAAATCATTTTTATATATCTTATTCATAATTTGTGAAATTTGTTTTCTACTTTGTTTTTACTTTAATTTCTATATATTAAAAAAATACTACGACAAAAAAGACTAGATAATCACTAGTCCTTTTTTTTCTATAATACTTCTTTGTTTATCATTCAATACACGATCTGTAATAATTCCATCAAAATCTTCTAAATGCGCACAAACAAAATTTCCATCTTGTTCAAATTTAACACCTTCAACAACAACATAGCTATGTTTTGAACGAGAAAGTACCATTTTCTTTGTCATTCCATCATTCACATCATAAGTAGTTAATTGATTTTTATTTAAATCAATTCCTACAACACCTAGAAACGACAAATCAAATTGATAATCTTTTAATAAATCATTTGTGATGGCACCCACAAATCCATCTTTCGTACGATTAAATCCACCACCAATAAAAATTAAATTTGTATCACATTCAGCACTGAAAATTAATAAAATATCAACACTATTCGTAACAACCGTTATATTCAAATTCTTTTGATAAATTAACTTAGCAATTTCAATATTTGAAGTTGAAATACCTAAGAACACCATTGCCCCAGGTTTAATTAACTGAACCGCCTTTTGAGCAATGATCTTCTTTTCTTCTACATATTTATCTAAGCGTGCGGAAACATTAAAAGTATGCGGATTTTCTCGAATACTAATTGCTCCTCCATGCACTCTTTTTAATTTTCCTTCTTTTTCTAGGATAGCTAAGTCTTTTCGAATACAATCTTCTGTCACTTCATATTCTTGAGCTATATCACGAACACGAATCGATGATTCTAGATTTAATTTCGCAAGAATATGATCGTGTCTTTCTTTTTGAAGCATGAATTACTCCTGATTTAAAATATTGCGGGCTACATATACACCGGAAGCAGATGCATGAGACAATGAGTGAGTAACTCCTGAACCGTCTCCAATTACATATAATCCTTTGTATTTTGTTTCTAGGTTTTCATCGATATCTACTTCCATGTTATAGAACTTAACTTCTACACCATATAATAAAGTATCATCGTTGGCAGTACCTGGTGCAATTTTATCTAAAGCATGAATCATTTCAATGATTCCATCTAAAATACGTTTAGGAAGAACTAAACTTAAGTCTCCTGGTGTTGCTTTTAATGTAGGACGAACCATACCTTCTTCAATTCGTTTAACAGTTGAACGACGTCCTCTTTCAAGGTCACCGAAACGTTGTACGATAACGCCTCCACCTAACATATTTGATAAACGAGCAATACTTTCACCATATCCGTTTGAATCTTTGAATGGTTCTGAGAATTGTTTAGAAACCAATAAGGCAAAGTTTGTGTTATCTGTTTTCTTGTCTTCTCCATTAAAGCTATGTCCATTTACAGTAATAATACCGTTTGTGTTTTCGCTAACAACGATTCCATTTGGATTCATACAGAAAGTACGAACTTTATCTTCGAATTTTTCGGTACGATATACGATTTTACTTTCATATAATTGATCAGTTAAATGTGAGAAAATTACAGCTGGTAATTCAACACGAACACCTAAATCCACACGATTTGATTTTGTTGGGATTTGTAGATCTTCACAAACTCTTTCCATCCATTTTGATCCGGAACGACCAACTGAAACGATACATTTATCACAATCAATTGATTGATCTTTATAGTATAAACGATATCCTTGTTCTAATACTTCTAATTTTTCAATTGGTGTATCAAAGTAAAAATCAACTTTATCTTTTAATAAGTTATATAAGTTTTCTAATACAATATAGTTCACATCTGTACCCAAGTGACGAACAGATGCATCCAATAATTGAAGTTTATTCTGCATACAAATTTTCTTGAAATTTGAACCAGCTGTAGAATACATCTTAGTACCTTGTCCACCATATTCCATGTTGATATCATCAACATATTTCATTAATTCTGTAGCTTTTTCTTTTCCAATGTATTCATATAGAGTACCACCAAAGTCATTTGTGATATTGTATTTACCATCACTAAATGCTCCAGCTCCACCGAATCCATTCATGATTGAACAACTTTTACAATTAATACAATTTGTGATTTTATTTCCATCAATTGGACATTTACGTCTATTTAATGTATGTCCTGCATCAAAAATCGCAATTGACAAATTAGATTTTGTTGCCAATTCATAAGCAGAATAAATTCCTCCTGGTCCAGCTCCAATAATAGCTACATCGTATTTCATTTCTTTTCCTCCGTTTGACTTCTTTATTTGAATCATGTATCCTTTTAGTACGCAAGAATACCCAAGTGGCTGAAGGGGCTCGCTTGGAAAGCGAGTAGATCGTGCAAGCGATGCCAGGGTTCAAATCCCTGTTCTTGCGCCACTTTTTTTATATTCGAGCTTCATAAAAAATATACTGATACAATTCCTTTTTTAATTTCATAGCACACTGTGGTGCATTCTTCAATCCATGTTCTTTTAAATTTTCAAAAGACAGTAAATCATTATCAATGAAATGAACAAGTTCCATACAAAAATAATGACCATATTCATCATCTTTTTCTTTATCTTCTTGTGAATACCAATACTGTGAATCATCTAATGCTTTATGATCTAAATTAATTTCCTTCACTTTGCACAAAGCCATAATTCTTTGAACCGGACTGGAACTATATAATAAAATAGTATCTCCCACTTCATAGTGGAACACCTGCCGGGAATACATACACTTATGCTTTTTCAAAAACGCATAGTGATCAAAATGATTCGGATTCACTGACATCAACCATGTATGATTGATATCAATGTGAGTACACTGATTAGAAAATGCAGATAAAAACAACTCCATTTCAAATTCATGTTCAAATTCATACTTTATCCCAAAATGTAAATCCTCATTTTCGGGAAAAGCACTTAATTCACGATTGAAATAAACAGATCCATTGTATCCCTTCAAATACGTATCCGGATGAACAATCACATTAGCACAATCAATGTTTAAAGTATAAACAATTTCTTTACTATTTTTATTTTGAAATTCATTAATCTTTTCGTTTTCTTTTGTTTTTTCAAATCCATATTGATTCAACAATTCATCTAAAGGAATAGAATCATTTGAAAACTCACTCGGAGCTAATACATATTCCTTTCCAAACGAATTCATAAAATTCAAAGAATCTAATTCTTTCCATTTTTTCTCTAAATCTTCACTAATCGGATAAGGAATTTGGGTCCCCGTCGTTTTCTTTAACCAATTAAAGTCCGCGATTTTCTTTAAAGATTGAATTGATAATATCTCTTGGGATTTATCATCATAAATACAATCAAAACAAATATAGACCATGTGATTATCATCACTTTTAAAAACATTGCTTGCGGCATATCCACTTGCGATGATTCCTTTGGGAAAACTATTCACTTTCATCAAAAAAAGGCGATCTCCTTTTTGAATGGAACGATTTTTTCCACAATTCCATTTTTCAAAAGTAGTTCCCACTTGTGAAAATTCATTTCGTTTTTCTTGATAAGAATCCCACGCAAATTTTTCTGGATTCCATGTCAACAACCATGTCTTCATAGTACTATTTTACTATAGAAATAGCGCTAGTGCGAACAAAATCACAAGAATCCAAAGTATAATTTTAATTAAAAACTTTGTTGTTTTGAAAATAACTTTGATTAGAATAATCATAATCAATAAAGATAAAATAAACTGCATATTTTTTTCTACTTTCTAATGATGTAAAATATAAGTATGTTAAAGTACTTCTTTTACAATGTCAAAGACATTCCAAGTCAATATCAATGGCAACCATATCATTTAGGATATTGGACATGGATTCTTATTTTAAGTATTCTTGTTGTCATCATGGCTAATATCTATAAAAAATCAAATCATAAAAATCAAATTTTAAAAGGTATTGCCATTTTGATTTGTGTCCAAGAAGCCTTAAAAGACATCTTACATTATACAGCAGGAAGCCTCACTTTGTCTCATTTACCTTTACATTTATGCGGAATTTCTATCTTTATGGTCACTTAGCACGCCTTTAAACCCAACAAATTAAACAGTGAATTTATCTATGCCCTTACTTTACCCGGAGCCATTATCGCTTTAGCCTGTCCAGATTGGACGCAATATCCTCTTCTTCATTTTTCAAGTGTCAATAGTTTTACTATGCATACTTGGTTAATCATGTATGTTGTCATTCAATTATATGCAGGTACTTTAATTCCTAATTTTAAAAATTTGAAATATACATTTGTTTTTACTTTACTACTTATGATTCCTATTTATTTTATTAATAAAGTTTGGGATACAAATTTCTTCTTTATAAATACACCTTCCCCTGGTTCTCCTTCGGTTGTTCTCTATGATTTATTTGGGAATGGTTTCGTATTATCTTATATAATAATTTGTTTAATTTTATGGATTTTAATGTATCTTCCATGGAGGCATTATGAAAATAAAGGCAATATCGTTCATCCAGAATTATCGTAATTTATCGAATCAAATGATTTACTTTGATGATGATATTAATTTTATAATTGGTGACAATGACTTAGGTAAAACAAACATTCTTGAATTATTGAATTGTTTTTTCATTAAAAAAAGATTTGAAATCAGCGATTATTATCATCCATCAAAGCCTATTAAAATCGTAGTTGATTTAGAAAACAATGAACAAATAATGGGTATACAATATCCCAATCAAGACAAAATAATATACGATAACACAAATAATCTTGATTCCATTCATGGTTTATTTATTCAATGTCATCCTACTTTAAATGAAGATGAGACCATTGCTTCGATTATGAAACAAATCCAAGATTGTTTTCCTTGTCCTTCTTTTGTGTTATTTGATGAACCAGAGAATCATCTTCATCCCTATAAACAAAGAAGTATGGTTAAAAAAATTCATGAGAAATTATCAAATCAATTATTCATTGTTACGCATTCACCTAATATTTTATTGATGAATTATAAACAATTTATTCGTGTCTTTTTAAAGAATAAACAATTACATATTGTTTCAGGTTCAAAAATCAACTTAGAAGAAACAGAACTTTATAAACATATGCTCCATAACTTCATTTATTTAAAAGAAGCTATGTTTTCTAAATTAGTTATCTTTGTGGAAGGAGATAGTGAAAACGGTGCTTTTCCTGTTTTTGCTCGTCGCTTAAAAATTGATTTAGATGAACATGGCATTGGTATTGTGAAATTAGATGGCGCTGAAAGTGTTGTTCGTTGTATGTTGTTGTATCGTAAATTTGGAATTGAATCACTAGCCATTATTGATCAAGACAAAAAAGATAAATATAAAAACATTTCGAATATTTTCTATACCCATGGCATTGACTTTGAAGAAGATATTTATGACAACTTTGCATTAGATGATTATTTTAATTGTTTAAAAGAAATTGGAGGATATACCTATTTACATAATTGTTGGGAACAAGAAAACTTAGATGAAGTGAGTTTCATGAAAAAATATAAACCTAGTCAACTTCGTTATTTACGAGAAAAGAAAAATGCTTTAAAGGGATTGTTGTTAGCTTTATATGTCACTCGTATTCCTGATAGTTATATTCATGTGATTAAAGAAGCACTTCGCATGACAAATCAATAAAATCATGTATGATAAAGTTAAAGGAGGTCATCATGAACAATAAAGCAATGTATAACTTAACCTATGGTTTATTTATTTGCACAGCCAAAGATGAAAACAAAGACAATGGATGCATTGTGAATACAGTAAGCCAAGTAAATTCTTCTAATCGTGTAGTTGTTTCTATTAATAAAAATAATTTAACACACGATATGATTCTTAAAACCAAAGAATTTAATGTTTCTATTTTGACAGAGAAATCTTCCTTTGATACGTATAAACACTGGGGATTTCAAAGCGGTAAAGATGTTGATAAGTGTATTGAAATTGAATATGAAAGAAGTGACAATGGCATCATTTATATCACCAATGAAACAAATGCCTATTTAAGTTGTAAAGTAGTTCAAACCGTTGATTTAGATAGTCATACACTATTTATTGCCGATGTTTGTGATTGCAAAGTTTTAAGTGAAGATCCATCCGTAACCTATGCATATTATCAAAAGAACATCAAACAAAAACCAAACACAACAAAGAAAAAAGGATGGATTTGTACAGTATGTGGATATATCTATGAAGGAGATATCCTTCCATATGATTTTATTTGTCCTTGGTGTAAACATGGGGCAAGTGATTTTAAACCAATAGAATAGAAAGAAGGTAATTATATGAAATTTTATATTTGTGAACATTGTAAAAATATTGTAACATTTGTGGAAGATAAAGGCGTTCCTGTTATGTGCTGTGGACAACCAATGAAAGAACTTGTTCCTAATACAAGTGATGGAGCTGGTGAAAAACACGTTCCTGTTGTTGAAGTCAACGGAAATGAAGTAACAGTTAAAGTTGGTAGTGTTGAACATCCAATGTTAGATGTACATTATATTGAATTCATTGCCATTGAAACAAAACAAGGAAGTCAAATTAAATATTTAAAACCAGGAGAAGTTCCAAGTGCAAAATTTGTATTAAGTGAAGATGATGAACTTGTTGCTTGTTATGAGTACTGCAATCTTCATGGATTATGGAAGAAATAAGGATTGGCATTAAGCCAATCCTCTTTTTATATTGATAATAAATTTCCAATCATTGAAATAACACTAACAATCCATAATAAGATAGTAGGAACATTGAAGAATGTATAAGAAATCAATTCATCCGGAAAAGATTCCAATTCTATATTTTTAGCTAAGTTTATTATATTTTTCAGTAAACAAATGACTCCCACAATCATGACAAAAAACATTACATAACTAAGGAATGCCACTAAATATGTGGGTCCATAAAGCGTTATGAACGTAACAAGCATAGCCCATAAATTATTCATAAAATGAATGGCTATGTTTACTTTCATAGAATCGTATTTCAAAGAATAATGAGCCATGATGCATCCCAAACAAAATGTAAAGAAAAACTGTGTTAAGTTCATATGCATTAAGGCAAATAGAAAACTCGATGCCAATATCGCAAACGTACGATTATATCGATCTAAAGTTCTTAATATTGCGCCTCGAAATAATAGTTCCTCAAAAATAGGTGCTACAATAACAACTTGAATAAAAACACCAATATTTGATAAAAGATTATTGCTCACTTCTACTTGTGCTGTATCAATATTAAAGCCAAACAACCAATTTAATGCTTGCATAAACAATGTAATTACTAAATTAAGTCCAAGAATGTTAAGAAAAGATGATCCTAATATTTTTAAAGGAAAGTTATTTTGAAAATCTTTTTTTCCTATTTCTATATGATTATTATTTTTTAAATATCGGTATGCCAAATAAGAACTAAGAGTCAATACAATGGCTAATAAAACATTTATGATTCCTTCATTACGGCCACCAAATCCGACAATAATTCCTCCTAAAAATTGGACCGCAAAACAAATCCATAGACTTCTTCCTATTCGTTTACAATCGTTTTTCATTTTTGACCTTCCTTAATTTATTTCATTGTAACATAGTTTTGATTGTGTTTTAATATACAAGAGGTGGTAAAAAAATGAAATATGATTTTCAAACAAAATTAAATCGAAAAGGACACGATGCACTTGCACTTGATAACTATCCAACTTATGGAACCCAAGTTAAAGATGGATTTGATGTCATTCCAATGTGGGTTGCGGACATGAACTTTCCCACTTTTCCAAACATTCAACAAACAATTCAATCTCGCTTAAATGAACCTCATTTTGGTTATTTCTCACCAAGTGATGCGTATTATGCAGCCATTCAAAATTGGCAAAAAACAAGAAACAATGTTGAAGTTGAAGCCGATGCCATTGAATATGAAAACGGTGTTTTAGGTTGTTTAAGCTCAGCTGTTCGTGCTTTTACATCAAGTGGAGAAGCCATTTTAGTTCATTCTCCAACATACGTAGGATTTACCCATGTATTAGAAGACTTAGGTCGTAAAATCATTCATAGTCCTTTGTACTTAGATGAAAATGGAATTTATCGCATGGATTATGAAAATATGGACAAGCTTTGTAAAGAATATCACATTCACTTTGCGATTTTCTGTTCTCCACATAATCCAACTGGAAGAGTATGGGAAAAAGAAGAAATTGAAAAGGCGATGGAAGTTTATCGCAACAATGATTGTGTTGTGATTAGCGATGAAATCTGGTCAGATATTTTATTAAATAATAATAAACACATTCCTACTCAATCAATTAGTGAAGATGCCCAAAACAGAACCATTGCGATTTATGCTCCTTCTAAAACTTTTAGTTTAGCTGGTTTAGTGGGTTCATATCATATTATCTACAACAAGATGCTTCGTGATAAAGTCATTAAAGAAAGTAGTAGCACTCATTATAATGCTCCTAATATTTTATCGGTATATGCTTTAATGGGAGCTTATAGTGATGAAGGACAAATTTGGACAGATGAATTATGTGAAACTTTATCAAACAATGTGAACTATGCCTATGATTTTATTAAAAATAATTTTCAGGGTGTTCAAGTAAGTAAGCCACAAGGAACTTATATGTTGTATTTAGATTGTTCAAAGTACTTAAAAGCACATAATATGTCTATACAAGATTTACTTCAAAAAGGAATTGAAGTCGGTGTTATTTGGCAAGATGGTACACCTTTCCAAAAAGAAAATACCATTCGTATGAACGTAGCCTTACCAACGGATCGAGTTAAAGAAGCTTTTGAACGATTAAAAAAATATGTATTTTAAAAAAGGAGCTCAGGCTCCTTTTATTCTTTCTGGCATTCTTTTTAATATTGTGGATACAAGTAATACGCCTACTAATTTATCGATGTAATCGGTAATAAGTTGAATCACAAAACACGATAAAGGAAGGCCTAATATTGGTTTTAATAGTTGTACGAAAATACTAGATCCACTTGATGTGATTCCTCCAAACAAATAAGCAGTAATTGCACTTGATAAAATAGATGTAGGAATGACAACGAGTAACGTAATGAGACAACTTGACCATAAACTATCTTTTTTATATTTCCATAAAATTCCAAACAAAAGACCTAATACAATTCCTACTGGTGCATAATACAGGGCAAATGCATCTCCCATCATAAAGAAAATTAAACCACTTAAACAATGCGGAATCATTCCATATATAGGTCCATAAAGACTAGCAATCAAAATCGTTCCAATGCAGTCTAAATAAATAGGAAGTCGTAATGTTAAAGCAATTTGAGCTCCTATGATATTAATACAAATAGCTAAGGCAATAGCACTAATTTTTTTCGCATTCATGAATGTTCTCCAATAAACAAGTGAAAAATAAATCAAAGAATTTATCGACATCGACTTGTGTTAAAACATAGGCATTGGATGGTTTACGATAAAAGCTATGGTCATCGACTATGCTTTGTCCAATGGAAATACTTTGAGTTTCAATTTGAACATAAGATGAAAATCCTGAACAGATGCTTGGATCAATAAAATAGGCAACTGCTAGTGGATCATTAATAACACATCCAACTAAGTGTTCCCATTCTAAGTGAAATTTAAAATAAAATTTCGTAATTTTTTCAACAAAGTCACCAACATACGCATTTCTTTGTTTCATGTTTTCTAATAATTCTGGTGTTAATACAATTTGACGAGTTACATCTAGACCAACCATATGTACTTCTTTTCCAGCGTTATAAACAATTTGTGCAGCATCAGGATCACACCAATAATTGTATTCCGCAACTGGTGAACAATTCCCATGGGATTTGTAACATCCACCCATAGAAATCAATGTATCAATACGATCATAAGCTTCTTTGTCTTGTTGAATTAACTGCGCTATATTCGTTAATGGACCAATGGCAATCACACTACATTGTTCTTGTCTTAAAATATGAGAATAAAACGATAAAGCATCCATGTCTTGTTCATATCCTGCAACAGAGTCTAGAAAACTTTCTCCTAGGCCATCACTTCCATGGGTATCTAGGGCATTGATGTATTCTCTTTTCAATGGTTGATGGGCTCCTACATAAATAGGAACATCCAATCGGTTCATAAATTTTAATACTTTCTTGGCATTTTCAAATCCCATTTCCACAGGACAATTTCCTTCTACAATCGTAATACCAACAACTTCAATATCTGGATGCGATAAAGCCAACATAATAGCTAAGCTATCATCAATGCCTGGATCACAGTCTATAATAATTTTTCTTTTCATTGTCCCTCCTATAAAAAAAGTACCTGAAAACAGGTACTCATAAAAGTAACCTATTATTACACTGGGAGGTTTATAAAACCAGTCTTATTTACTTTTAATCCCAAAAACCTTCTAGTGTTCTAAAATAGTCTTCTGGTGTTTCAGCACGACGAATCATTTTCGTTGTACCATCTTCTCTTAATAAAATCTCACTACTACGTAAACGTCCATTGTAGTTATATCCCATTGAAAAACCGTGAGCCCCTGTATCATGGATTACTAATAAATCACCAATATCAATTTTTGGCAACATACGATCAATCGCAAATTTATCAGAGTTTTCACATAAAGAACCCGTTACATCGTATTTATGATCACATGGCTCGTTTTCTTTTCCCATAACTGTAATATGATGATATGCTCCATAAATAGCTGGTCTCATTAAGTTAGCTGCACAAGCATCAACTCCAATATATTCTTTATGAGTGTGTTTTTCATGAATCACTCTTGTCACAAGACAACCATTAGGAGCTAACATAAAACGTCCTAATTCAGTAAAAATTTTCACTTTATCGAGTCCTGCCGGAACTAAGATTTCATCATAAGCTTTATGAACGCCTTCCCCGATTTTAAAAATATCATTTGGTTCTTTATCTGGTGTATAAGGAATACCTACTCCACCTGATAAGTTAATAAAAGAAATTTCAATTCCTGTTTCTTCTTTAATTTCAACCACAAGTTTAAATAAAATACGAGCTAATTCAGGATAATATTCATTGGAAACAGTATTAGATGCTAAGAACGCATGAATTCCAAATTTCTTAGCTCCTAAATCTCTTAAACGAACATAGGCTTCTTTAATTTGACTAGGTGTCATTCCATATTTGGCATCGCCAGGGTTATCCATAATATCGGTTCCTAATTCAAATGTTCCCCCTGGATTAAAGCGACAACAAATGGTTTCAGGAATTCCTGCTTCTTTTTCTAAAAAGTCAATGTGCGTAATGTCATCTAAATTAATAATGGCTCCTAATTCCTTGGCTTTTTTAAATTCATTTGCTGGAGTATCATTGCTTGAAAACATAATTTCATCCCCTACAATGCCACATCTTTCTGACATCATTAATTCAGTAAGAGACGAACAATCCGTTCCACATCCTTCTTCGTGTAAAATTTTAAGAATAGTTGGATTCGGAGTTGCCTTTACCGCAAAATATTCTTTAAATCCCTCATTCCAAGAAAAAGCTGCATATAAATCACGCGCTGTTTTACGAATTCCAACTTCATCGTATAAATGAAATGGGGTTGGATATTGTTCACAAATTTGTTCTAATTGATTCTTTGTCACGAATGTTTTCTTCATAGTTAGGTATCCTTCCAATTTCCTTAAGTATAATCAATCATTAACGGATTGTCTAGTTTTTAAAATTTGATAAAATGAAGTCGAGGTGAATATATGAGTAAGTTCAACAAACAATTTAAAGACATCCAAGGAGGTCTATCCACAGAAGTCACAAAAGCCGATGTTGGTGAAGGAACTGGTAATTTTGTGAAAAATGGTGGCGATAATATGGCCTGGGCCGATATGTTTTTTCCCGATCCATCGATTCCTGAATCGGTAAAGAAAGCCACAATAGAAGCCATTGAAACTGGCTTTCCTTCGCATTACACAATGCCTATTGGACAATTGGAATTAAGAGAAGAAATTGCCAAACATGTATCAAAGAAAATCAATCGTGACATTGATCCAAGTCGTAATGTTGTCATAACGCCTGGATCCGATGCTGGTTTTATTTTTTCTTTAATGCCTTTTTTAGATAACGATGATGAAGTATTGATACCTGATCCTTGTTATCCAAGCAATTATATGAACTGCAAATTGTTAGGCGCAAAGGCTATTTCCGTTCCAACGTATCCTGAAGATAATTATCAAATTCGCATCGAAGAAATGGAAAAAAGAGTAACTGATAAAACAAAAATGGTCATTTTAACGCATCCAAATAATCCTACAACAACTGTATATCGAAAAGACAATTTAATCACATTATCTGAATTCATCATTAAACATGATTTAATTTTAGTTTGTGACCAAGCTTTTGAAGACCATATTTTTGATGGTATTGAATTCATTTCTCCTTGTACATTACCAGGAATGTGGGAAAGAACCGTTACCATTTGTTCCATGTCAAAAGGATATGGTTTAAGTGGATATCGCATTGCCTATATCTATACAAACGAAGAATTTATGGATAAATATTATGGAGCTTGTGTAAATGTAGTCGGAGCTCCTTGTACGGCTAGCAGTGCCGGTGCAATTGCCGCTTTACAAGATGAAACCATTCTTCCAGAATACTATACACGCCTAGAAAGACGAAGAACAATTGCCTATGATATTTTATCGACAATTCCTGGTGTAAAAATGAATAAATCAGAAAGTGGTATTTTATCTTGGTTGGATGTAAGTGCTTTAGGAAACTCTGATGAAGTGGTTCAATATATTAAAGAACATGCCAATGTATTAGTAAACGATGGTGCGGCTTACGGTGAAATGGGAAAAGGCCATATTCGTATTGTCACAGCTTGTTTTGCCAAAGATGAAGATTGTATTGTTCGTTTAAACCGTATAAAAAAAGCTCTTACACAGCTTGCATATGAAAAAGGAATTCATTAAACTATAAACAGAAAAGAGGTATATACAATGAAAGTAATCACTACAAACAATGCCCCTGCTGCCATTGGACCTTATTCTCAAGCCATTGTCACAGGAAATCTAGTATATGGATCTGGTCAAATTCCAGTAAACCCAGCTACTGGTGAAATCCCAGAAGGAATTGAAGCACAAGCACATCAATCATGTAAAAACGTTAAAGCTTTAATGGAGGCTGCAGGAACTGGTTTAGAAAACGTTGTCAAAACAACTTGTTTCTTAGCTGATATTGCCGACTTTGCGAAATTCAACGAAGTATATGCTCAATACTTTGTTTCCAATCCAGCAAGAAGTTGTTGTGCTGTTAAAGATTTACCTAAAGGTGTTCTTTGCGAAATCGAAGCCATTGCTGAAGTTAAATAATTGATAAAAGGTTGCATCAAGGTGCAATCTTTTTATTTGAAAGAAAAACCAATTATCAAGTCGACAATTGGTTATATAAATTTATTTAGTAAACACTAGGCAAGCAGCTCCTAATAAACCACTATCTTCATTTAAATTAGATTTCACAACTTTAACTAATGGCTTGACAACATCATAAACTTTTTCTTTCACTAAGTTTTCCACATCTTGTACAAAACCATCAATTTTTAAAGCCACTGAACCTCCTAAAATCACAATTTCAGGATCAATATACGCTTGAATACCTGCAATATAGTTTGCCAAATAAAGCTTAGCATCCCTCATAATTTCTATAGCCTGTTGATTACCAGCTTTAGCCAAATCATTTACTTGTCCAGCATGTTCTACTTTTAGACCTGCCTTCTCAGCTCTTTTTTCAATGGCCGTTCCACTACAAATAGCTTCAATACCACCTGGCAATATACTTCCATGACTAGGTCCATCTTGGATTAATATCGTATTTGCGACTTCATTGGCAAATCCATGTGCCCCTTGAAAAATCTTCTTATTAATTACCAATCCTGCTCCTAATCCTGTTGAAACAGTTAAATATTGAACGATATTATAATCTTTTCCTTGTCCAATAACCGCTTCAGCTAATGCTGCTAAGTTTGCATCATTTTCTAAATATACTGGCATTTTAATCAAATTTTCTAATTCTTTAGCCACATAAAAATTATGCCATTTTCCATGTAAATTGGGAGTATCCAAAATCTTACCATTAACTAAGTCTAAAGGACCTGGACAAGACATTCCCACTCCTTGAATTGGATTATCCCATTCGATAATAAAATCAGCTATCTTATTTAATGTTTCCATTGGTTCTTCTACATTCGTACGAAATTGAACTCTTTCCAAAATCGTATAGTTTTCATTTACTAGTGCAACACGTGTATTAGTTCCACCAATATCAATTGCAACTGCATATTTCATAAATATAACTCCTTTCAAAAAATAAGAGAAACTTACGTCTCTCTTATTCGTAATAATATTTAACTTTATCTTGTGAATTAAATAAGCGAATCTTTTCAGCACATACTTTACCACAAGCTTCCATTGCAGCTGGATAAATTTCTAATGGCTCACGATATCCTGGATTTTCATTTAATGTTTTACGAGCTTGTTCATAGAACGCAACTTTAATATCACTTGAAATATTGATTTTACAAATTCCATTTTTTACAGCCTCTGCAATTTCTTCATCTTTATTTGATGATCCACCATGTAATACTAATGGAACAGAAACTTCTTTAGTAATTTCATTTAAGATATCGATACGTAATTTAGGTTTCATTCCTTTAGGATAGATTCCATGAGCTGTACCAATTGCACATGCAAATGTATCAATTCCAGTATCTTCAATGAATTGTTTTGCTTCTGCTGGAACTGTGTAAATTACACCTTCTGTACCACCTTCAATTGAGTTACCAGTTGTACCAATTGTTCCTAATTCTGATTCAACTGAAACGTTTGCCATGTGAGCTGTTTCTACAACTTTTTTTGTAATAGCCACATTTTCTTCATAAGGAAGTTTTGAAGCATCAATCATAACAGATGTCATACCGGCTTGAATGGCACGAACAACTGTTTCATATTTATCACCATGATCTAAGTGAATACAAACAGGAACATCTGTATGTGTTGCTTCATAAATCATAGCCTGAATTTGAGCATTCCCAACGAAATCAAATTCATCAGGACTCATTTCTAAAATCACTGGTGATTTTAATTCTTTTACTGTTTTCATAACAACTTTTAAAAGTTGATCCGATCCAATATTAAATGCTGGAACCGCAAAGTGATGTTTTTGCGCAACCGCAAGTAAATCTTTCATATTCATTAACATAGTATTTTCCCTCCTTGAATTATAAAGATTTTCCTTCTGAGCCAGATAAACGAATGTAATGTTTAACAATTTCCTGGCTTTCTTTTTCTACTTGATTCATCATGACCCAATAATTAATATTTGGATCTTTTTCTAAATGTTTTTTTATTGCTTCGGTATTGGCATTCATAAAATCACATCCTACATTAATTTTATTAATACCATACTTAACTGAATTAATAATATTTTCGTCTCCTGAACCAGATCCACCATGTAATACTAATGGCATTTGCGTTAATTTTTTAATTTCTTTTAATCGTTCAAAATCAAATTCAGGTACATATCCTGGCTCATAGTTTCCATGACTTGATCCATAAGAAATTGCTAAGGCATCGATGCCTGTTTCTTTCGCAAAGCGTAAAGCTTGTTGAGGATCTGTTTTCATTTGTTCACTTGTCAATTTGCCTTCTGTACCACCCATACAACCAATTTCTCCTTCAACTGAAGCATCAAATTGTTGTGCGAATTCAACAATTTCACGTGTCATTTTGATATTTCCTTCAAGATCATATCTTGAAGCATCTACCATTACACTTGAATACCCATCGTGTAATGCTTTTTTAATCAATGGTACTTCTTGTCCATGATCAAAATTTAATGCAACTTCAACACTGGCTCTTTGTGCTAATTTTTTTACAATGGGTGCGATTAACTCACTATCGCAGTGATTAACCATGTGTTCTTGGACAATGTTGATAATAATAGGAGCTCGAAGCGACTGCGCTGCTTCAATGCAAGCGCGAGTCGTTTCAATATTAAAGCAATTAATTGCCATAATCGCATAATTCCCTTTATTTGCTCTATCCAACATTCCTTTCATTGATACATACATATATGATACTTCCTCTCAATTTTATTCAAATGAAATTCCTGATAAGTCAACTTCTTCTTCAACTTCTTCTTGAATTCCTTCAGCTTGTTCTTCTGTTAAAGGTTTTTTAATTAATACTAAGATTAAAGCTGTAACAATACTTCCAACCGCTAATGCGATAACAGCTGCAAGTGGTTTAGTCATAGCTGGGATAACGAATACTCCACCTGATGGAACATTTGATCCAACTCCTAATGTAAAGCTGATTGCTCCACACACACCACATCCAATTGAAGTTGCACAAACTGTACGTAATAAATCATTCATGGCAATTGGAATTACACCTTCTGAAATCATGCAAAGACCCATTGGGAAAGCAACTTTAATGTTTTCAACTTCTTGGTTTGTGAAGATACGTTTTTTAACTACTTTTGAAATTACCCATGCAAGTGTGACACCTAGAGGAGGTACCATTGCTGCTAAAACTTTAATTGCTTCTGGTTCAATAATTCCTTCAAGTAATAATCCATCACAAATTAAGTTAGGAACTTTACTAATTGCACCACCATAATCAATACATCCAATGAATCCAATAATGAAACCGTATAATGATTTTTGAGATTGGTCTAATCCAGTAATGAAATTATTTAATCCATTTGTCATAGCTGTAATTGGTCCACCTAATACAAAGTACATTAACAATCCACCAATAATTGCTGTTAATGTTGGAATAATCATCATTGGCATTAATGCTTCAGCCCATTTTGGAACTTTTAAATGATCACGAATAGCTTTAGCAATATAACCTGCAACGAAACCACCAATCATTCCTCCTAGGAATCCAGCTCCTAAGAATGAAGCAATTTGTCCCATTAAGAACCCAGGGGCAATACCTGGACGATCCGCAATACTATATGCGATATATCCTGCAATAAATGATGGTAATAATCCCATTCCTAATACACCTAATGAAGTAAATGCACTAGGTACTGTCATTTGGCTTAAATCTGTAACAACTTCTCCTCCCATTAAGTTACCAATCGCAATCAATAATCCTGATGCAACGACAAGTGGTAACATATATGAAATGGCAGTTAATAAATGTTTTTTAATGTCTGCAAATATTTTCTTCATATCATTATTCTCCTTAATTTTATTTGTTTAATTCAGACTCAATTTTTTGTAATAATTGTTTTGGCGCTTTAGTCACTAAACTAGTTCCAACTTTAACTGTTTTTTTGCCTTTGAAACGTTCTGTTCCAGTAATTTGAATATCTACTGCTAAGATTACTACATCTGCTTCTTGGATTTGTTCTGGTGTTAATTCATCTTCTGTTCCTATTGTTCCTTGTGTTTCTACATAAATTTCATGACCAAGAGCTTCAGCAGCGCGGATCAATTTTTCCTTAGCAATGTATGTATGAGCAATACCTGATGTACAAGCAGCTACAGCAACGATTTTCATATTTATTTCCTCCTTTCCTCTTTCTTTAACTGTCTTTATTTTACAGTTTAAATATCCATTGTGCGTATTCATTAAGGGCTTTTTAATACGGTAATTTATTCCCTTTTGAAAAAAATGACCGAACTTTAATAAGGTATTATTTTTCCTGGAATCAATAATTTACCGGATTAAATACGGAATTTTTTACTTTAATAATTTAATCTTGGCCCAGTATTTTCATCGCTTATTACATTAGAAGTATCTATTTTACTAATGAACTTCATGTTCTTAATCTTCATATCATTTAGAATCTATGCTATCTATCACACTTCATTTCAAATACAAAAAAAACATGCTGGCTCAAGCATGTTTAATTAAATACATTTTTAATGTCTTCAGTTGTTGAAGCAGCAAGTAACTTTTCTATATTTTCATCATTTCCAAGTTTCCCGGCAATTTGTGCTAATAACTTCATATGATTTCTAGCATACTCATGATCATTACTAACCGCAAATAAGAAAATCAATTTAACTCCTTGTCCATCTAATGTTTCCCATTCAATTTCAGAATTTAATTTTCCAATCGCAATTCCAACTTGTGTAACAGAATCACTTTTTCCATGTGGAATTGCAACAAAGTTACCAATCCCTGTTACACCTTCCGATTCACGTAAATAAATATCTTTCACAAACTCTTCAACATCATCGATATAATTGGCTTCTTTTAACAAATTTGATAAATGGCGAATTGCCTCATCTTTGTTTCTAGAATCCATATTTAAATCCATGATTCTCTCATCCAATACATCCTTCAAATCCATATTTTTTCCTCCTTTTGTGATTATTGAATTAAAAATTTATACAAATCAATATTTGTTTTCATTGATTTGATTTTTTCAATGTTTTCCTCTTTTTCAATAATGGAAATGTATTCTTTATAAAATAATTGAATGCGCTTGATTTCATCTGGACTGACCATCTTAAATCCTAGTAAGAAAACCATATCAACTTCTTCATCATTCCAAGGAATTGGTTTCTTTAAAACAGCAATAGATACTTTAGATTCAATTACTTCACTTTGTGCTCCGTGTGTAACACTTATATTATTTCCAATACATGTTGTAGTCGCATTTTCACGTTCCATGACTGTATCGATAAAATGTTTTGTTACATATCCATGATCTACCATCGATTGTGCCATAAAGCGCAAAACTTCTTCACGAGTATTAAATTCCTGTTCAACAAACAATAAGTCTAAATCCAATAATGGATAACACTCAGGCGAAAAGAATCTTTCTTTTGTTTGCTTGTTATAAAATAATGAAGTCATCTTTTCTCTTAAACTCACAATTCCACTTTCACTCAACAAGTTCGGAATAACAATAATACGAGGATCTTTTATATCCAGTTGTGTAGTAGCTACAACAATGTCTCCTTCAGAATCGCCATATAATTTAAAATCATGTGTACTCATGATTTTAATTGATTCTATTTCACGAATTGATTTATTTATTCTTTCTGAAATTAATTGTGCCTGTGCACGATTTGAATCCACTATTAACACTACTTTAAAATGTTTATGCATTCTTTCAATTGCTGATTGGATATATAAAACAATATATCCAACCTCATCTTCGGTAAGTTGTAAACCATAATATTCCTCAAACAAAATACTAATTGACATTGTCGCTCTAAATACATTTTTATATTCTGTTTTAATAAAGTTAGATAAAGAATTTGTATGAGAAAATCCATGACGAATACGAAAAATGGTTGGACGAAGATGAATAATCAAGCTTTCCTTTAATTTTTCATCTTTGCTTAAGTCAACATCTAAAATACTTCCTACAATTCGTAATGACATATCTACAAAATCAATTAATCGATTATCGTATTTAGAAACTTGTTCAACCATTTCATCGACAGCTGAAATACCAATAAATTTAGAACACATCATCTGCGTAGCCAAAAAGAAAACTTCTTCATTAGAAAATAGAATATGAAATTTATCTTGTAACTTTTTAAATATCGCAACAGTAAAAGGATATTCATTATATTTTTGCAAGATCATAATTTCGTTTTCATCTTTTACTACCGGTGATTGAATATCTTTTCTCTGATAAGCTATGCAACAATAGATAAAAATTTCATAAAACGATTCATCAGTAAAGCGATAATTCCATTCATTTTCTGTTTCTATGATTGCTTTTTGAATTAGTTTAGTATCGATGTTATAGAAAAAATAATCTATATTTGATTTGATTTTTTCCACATTAAAATCCTTCATCAAGAAATTCTTCATCGCAATTCGATATTCATTTTCATTACAATCCAGGCGGTACCCTTTGTTTTTCTCATTCACAATCGAAACATTATAATTTAATAACCACTTTTCGCATTCACGAATGACTTTTAAAATAGTAGGTGAACTTAAGTATAATTCATTCGCTAACTTTTGTGTTGTAACTGTTTCCCATGGGCGAAGCTTAAAAAATATCTTTAATACTTCATCCATACGATTACTGTCTTCATCTCTATTAAATGTGGCATTTTTATTAATCAAAATCGCCTGAATTCTTTCTTTTTGTTCATCATTGCATTCTAACCAAATTCCAACTCTTGGTTTCTTTTGAATGATTCCCATATCATTTTCTTTTAAAAATTCATTGATTTCATAAATCTTATTACGAATTGATTTTTCTGACATACCTACTGCCTCAGCAAGCTGGCTAGTAGACACTACTTCTTTATTCATTAAATAGTTCAGAATTTCAATTTTGTAATACTCTTTCTTTGCCTCTTTCACGATCCACCTCATCTATTTACACTAAAAAAATATCATATTTATGGCCTTTCAAAACAAAAATAAAGGCTTCTTTAATGTGGTAAAAAAATGACTTTCATTAAATAATTACCACATTAAATGTGTAACTTTTTCAATTATACTTTATTTAAATAGAATTTAATAACCAAATATTGTTCTATACAGAAAAGCTCTGATTCAAATTAAAAACAATTCAAATCAGAGCATCTTGATTTAATAAATTTTTTTTATACTTTTCATAATGAATCTTTGATTCATCCCATTTATTTTTTACAACCGCTTTTTGATCACTATAACCAAAGGCAATCATCCATAAAGGGAAAATTCCTTTTGGTAATTTCATAATTTCATTTACTTTTAAATATCTCTCTTCCCTAGGATAAACTCCCAACCAACAAGAACCAATTGATAAGGCATTAGCTTCAATCAACATATTCTCTGTAGCCGCTGCACAATCTTGTTGACAGTAATCTAAAGAAGGATTGATGTTTGTATCTGCACACACAATCATTCCCATTGATGCATCTTTTAAAAAGGAAGCATATGGACTTACCGTACTTAATTTTTCCAATGTTTCTTTATTTTGAATCACAATAAACTGCCAAGGACGAAGATCACGTGCACTTGGTGCACTAAAAGCAGCTTTTAATATCTTTTGAATTTCATCATCTTTTAATGGTTCATCCTTAAACTTACGAATACTACAACGATTAAATATATAATCCATAAAATCCTCCCATATTATAAATAAAAAGTTCAAATAATAACAATTAATGCAGTCCTCAAGAACATTTGGCATTGGCAACAATGCACACAACGCGTTCAAATAATAACAATTAACGCAGTCCTCAAGAACCGAATTATCAGCAGGAACCGATTGACGTTGTTCAAATAATAACAATTAACGCAGTCCTCAAGAACTGAAAGTATTAATGACTTTCTTTTTGACTAGTTCAAATAATAACAATTAACGCAGTCCTCAAGAACATGGAAAAAGTGCTTTATTGAACGATATAAGTTCAAATAATAACAATTAACGCAGTCCTCAAGAACTGAGAAAGTGTGCATGGCTAAGAGAAACATGTTCAAATAATAACAATTAACGCAGTCCTCAAGAACTACCATAAAAATTAAGGTATCAACAAAAGGTTCAAATAATAACAATTAACGCAGTCCTCAAGAACAGAGAATTATATAATTCTTTTAAAATAACGTTCAAATAATAACAATTAACGCAGTCCTCAAGAACACATATCCTTTATATGGATAATTAAATCCAGTTCAAATAATAACAATTAACGCAGTCCTCAAGAACAGCTAGTGCCATCATGCGATGGTTCACAAAGTTCAAATAATAACAATTAACGCAGTCCTCAAGAACGGAATAGTAATATTACATTACCAGAAGGAGTTCAAATAATAACAATTAACGCAGTCCTCAAGAACCAAAAGGTGACACAATGATTGACAAGCTGGTTCAAATAATAACAATTAACGCAGTCCTCAAGAACTTCCTCCATTCCATATTGGCGCATAATCGGGTTCAAATAATAACAATTAACGCAGTCCTCAAGAACTCTAACCTAAATTCCTGTATTTCACGTATTGTTCAAATAATAACAATTAACGCAGTCCTCAAGAACATGCACAAAAAACAAAGATAAATGCTTTAAGTTCAAATAATAACAATTAACGCAGTCCTCAAGAACAGCTAGTGCCATCATGCGATGGTTCACAAAGTTCAAATAATAACAATTAACGCAGTCCTCAAGAACGGTTGGTTATATGACAGAAATCACAAGTGGGTTCAAATAATAACAATTAACGCAGTCCTCAAGAACGAAGTGATGAATACAAAAAAGACGGGTTAAGTTCAAATAATAACAATTAACGCAGTCCTCAAGAACTTGCAGGTGTCGATTTATCCGCAACAACTGGTTCAAATAATAACAATTAACGCAGTCCTCAAGAACCGCTTTCCATAGGATTTGAAATTGCATCTGTTCAAATAATAACAATTAACGCAGTCCTCAAGAACTGTGGAACTGTTACTGTTCCACTTCCGGAAGTTCAAATAATAACAATTAACGCAGTCCTCAAGAACATAATAAATTCATAATCAATATTGTAAACTGTTCAAATAATAACAATTAACGCAGTCCTCAAGAACCGTCTTTCGCGCTTGTTAAGTTCTTCTTCTGTTCAAATAATAACAATTAACGCAGTCCTCAAGAACTTTTCTTTCCTTTCACATTCTGCAAGTGCTGTTCAAATAATAACAATTAACGCAGTCCTCAAGAACCCGCATGATCAAGAAGGAAACCACCAATTGGTTCAAATAATAACAATTAACGCAGTCCTCAAGAACGGAAATGTTTGATGAAATCAAAGAAGCTATGTTCAAATAATAACAATTAACGCAGTCCTCAAGAACAATGGCATATGCGGGTGAGATGTCGAGCGAGTTCAAATAATAACAATTAACGCAGTCCTCAAGAACCAAGGAAGTAGTGAAGAAACACAACTACTTGTTCAAATAATAACAATTAACGCAGTCCTCAAGAACTGAACCAGTTGGAACTGTTTCTTCAAGACGTTCAAATAATAACAATTAACGCAGTCCTCAAGAAC
>NZ_JBJEEX010000074.1:0-8701 GCF_051873495.1 Floccifex sp. | reverse complement strand
GTAATTGAGTCAGCTATCCTTTTTTGTACAGGCTATTTAACTGTTACAGCCTCTATTTGTTAGAATAAGGAAATATATCCTTGAATAAAAATAATAATTACAATGATTGGAATAATATAAGTTAAATAAAAACGAAGTTTTCTAGGGAAGGAGATTCCTTTTCCGGTGTTGGCTTCTTTAATAAAGTTATCAAATCCCCATCCTTTTTTGGAACAGCAGAACAATACATATCCCAATGAACCTAGTGGAAGTAAATTATTAGAAACTATAAAATCTTCTAAATCTTGAATAGTTGAACCAGCTCCCATTGGTTGAATAAACGATAAAACATTAAATCCAAGTGCACAGGGAAGAGAAAGTAAAATAATTAATACAAAATTAATGATGATAGCTTTTTTATGAGACCAATTAAATAATTCTTTTGTCATCGTAATAATGTTTTGGAAAACCGCTATAATAGTTGTTAATGCTGCAAAACTTAAGAATAAGAAGAATAAAGCTCCCCAAATGTTTCCATAATTCATATTAACAAATATGTTTGGTATAGTTTGGAAAATTAATCCTGGACCTTGTCCGGGACTTACCCCATAGGCAAAGCATGCTGGAATCACAATTAAACCGGAAACAATGGCAACAAATGTATCTAAGCAAACAACGCTAATTGCTTCCTGTGTTAATTTTTTTTCTTTGTCAATATAGCTTCCAAAAATCGCAATGGCACCAATTCCCAAGCTTAAAGTAAAAAAGGCTTGTCCCATAGCTGCAAATATGACTTCAGAAAGATTTGTCATCTTAGAGAAATCGGGTAATAAATAGAACTTAACACCTTCCATAGCACCTGGTAAAGATAAAGTACGGATGACTAAAATTCCCATAATACCTAACAAACAAATCATCATGTATTTACTGATTTTTTCAACTCCGTTTTGTAACCCTTTTGAACAAATTAAAAAACCAATACATACAACTAAAATCATCATACCAACTTGTATTTGTGGAACACTCAACATTTCATAGAAACCATTGTTGATTTGTTCAGTACTCATGCCAGCAAAACCATTTGTTAACATTTTGTAGAAATAATAGAACATCCATCCACATACAGTTGTATAGAACATCATTAAAAGATAGTTACCACAAAGACTTACGTACTTTAGCCAATGCCATTTAGTTCCTTTTGGCTCTAATACATCAAATGATAAAGCGGCGCTTTTTTGACTTGCACGGCCAACAGAGTATTCCATGACCATGATTGGTAAACCTAAAATAATTAGAAAAAACAAATAAATTAATACAAAGGCGGCACCACCATATTGTCCGACAATATATGGAAATCTCCATACATTCCCAAGACCGATAGCACATCCTGCGCTTAGTAAAATAAATCCTAAGCGACTTGAAAATCTTTCTCTCATATATAATTCTCCCAAAAAATAGTCTATAAAAAAAATGGACCTTCGTCCATTACTTTGTTAATAAAATACGATCATTGCTTAAATTTTGACCAGATTTTAATTTGAATTGAAAAATTAAATCATCAACTGTTAATTTATTTCGTTCTTCTCCTTTTACATCTAAAATGATATTGCCATTATCCATCATAATTGTGCGTGTTCCAAGTGATAAGGCATCTTGCATGTTATGAGTAATCATTAAGGTAGTGATGTTATTCTTTTTCACAATTTTATCAGTTAAATCAAGAACTTGCTTAGCTGTTTGTGGATCTAGAGCAGCCGTATGCTCATCTAAAAGAAGAAGTTTAGGAGGATTATAGGTTGCCATTAGTAAAGCAAGTGCTTGTCGTTGACCACCAGAAAGTAAGCCGACACTCTGATTTAAACGATGTTCGAGACCTAAGTTTAATTGTGATAATACATTAATAAATTTAATTTTGTCTTCTTTTGAAATATGTGAAAGCCATCCACCATTTCCAGCAGCTAAGGCAAGATTTTCTAAAATAGTCATGTTTGGAGCTGTTCCTTTATTAGGATCTTGATATAAATGACCAATATATTTAGAGCGTTTATGCTGTGCTAAAAAAGTGATGTCTTGTTTGTCTAAAATAATTGAACCAGCATCTGTCAAGAAACTACCAGAAATCGCATTAAATAAAGTTGATTTACCAGCTCCATTACTTCCAATAATTGTTACAAATTCACCAGGTTCTAGATGTAATGAAAAATTTGATAGTACTTTCTTTTCGTTGATTGTGCCTGGATTAAAGGTTTTTGATATTTGTTTGATTGTTAACATGTTTTACCTCGATTATATTTATATTTCCGTATAAAAATTGGCCATTGTTTCTTTATGTTAGGAATTCCTATAGCTAAAATGACAATAATAGCAGATACGAGTTTTAACATAAAAGCTGGCATATTAAAACGTAGTGCAATAGTATAAACAAGTCTAAAAATAATAGATCCTAAAACAACTCCTAAAGCTTTTTTTCCAATGGATCCTTTAGAAATTAAAGTTCTTCCAATTAATAAACTAGCCAAGGCTACTGTTACCATTCCTTGTCCAATGTTGATATCGACAAATTTTTGGGATTGAGCAAGTAAGCAACCAGATAAACCAGTGAACATATTGGCAATACATAGGCCAATAATCGTTGTGAACATAGGATTAATGGAACTTGATTTGACCATGTCATGATTATCACCAGTAGCACGAATCGCAAGACCAAGTCTTGTTGATAAAAATATTATTAAAAATAAAATAACAATAGCAACAAAAAATAAACTAATAACTAATGTTGCGTACTTAGATAAAAAAGGAAACGCTTCCTTAAAAATGGTGAATATAGTCGTTGTTTTGTTCATATTTAATAAAGATGAACCATTCATAATTGCGATATTAATCGAATATAAACCGGTATTGACAATGATTCCTGATAATAAGCTATCGATACCTATTTTGGTTTGCAAAAAAGCAGTAACAAGACCAGAGCACATACCAGCAAACATGCTTGCTGGTATGGCTAGAAAAGGATGCCCGCTGATGGCTACACTAGCACCAACAACAGCTCCTAATGTAAAACATCCATCGGTTGATAAATCACATACATTTAACATGGAATAACTTAGGAAAAGGGCTAAGACACACAAAGCACAAATAAGTCCTAATTCCATGGCGGTTTGTGTTAAAGTAAGTATTACTGACATTTTTTCAATCCTCTATGTCGTCAAAACTTTCAGCAGTTGTGATTTGTTTAACACTTGTACATAGTTTAGAAAATGAAGCTTCAATAGTTTGATAATCAAAACCGATAGCTTGGCATGTGTCGATATTTATTGTTGCGGTTCCATTGTCAAAAGTTTGAACAGGCATATTAGACGGATCTTTTCCATCTAATATAATTTCGATAATCATATTAGCTGTTTCTTTTCCCAAATTAGCATAATCTACACCATAACCAAGGAAAGCACCGTTTAATGCGAATGAATCGGCACCTGTATAGTGAGGAATTTTGGCATCAATTAGAGTTTCATAAATAGATAATTCTGCTGTCATAATGGTATTATCAGTTGGAGTGAAAATGGCATCAACATTTTCTTGGATTAAGGCATCGACAGCAAGTTTGACTTCATCTGTGGTTGTTCCTGTTTTTTCAACATATTCAATATTTTTTTTATTTAAGTATTCTTTAGCGCTTTTAATGGCGTTTGTACTAGAATCTTGTCCGGCATCATAAAGCAAACTGATTTTGGTAGCGTCTGGATTTGCTTCAAATATTAAATTAAATATATTCGTTGTATCTAAATAATCACTTGTTCCGGTAAGATTGCTGCCAGGATTATCTAAGCTTTCTACAATTTGTGAACCAACGGGATCTGATACAGCTGAAAAAACAACGGGAATGTGATTATCTTCAGTAGCGCTTTGCATTGCCATAGCAACAGGGGTCGCAACTGCAACCATACAATCAACTTCATCGGTAATAAAATCGGTGATAATTTGATTAAGTACAGTTGAATCGGCATTACAGTTTTCAATATCAATTTCAAAATTGATATTTTCTTCTTTGGCCACTTCATTTAATTGGCTCTCGATGTTGGCAACAATTTGATTTAAACTAGCGTCATCAACATAGTTACAAATTCCAATTTTGTAGGTGTTTTCATTTTGTACATCACTTGAACAAGCAAATAAATTAACACTCATAGCTGTGGCTAATAAAGCCTTAGAAAATTTTTTCATTTTGTTTCCTCTCTTTCATTTGTGATCATTAGAAACAAAAAACTCGTCCCTAATGAAATCATCAAGGACGAGTGATATGCTACCCGCGGTGCCACCTTGTTTTACAGTTTCCTGTACACTTTTAGAATACTATCATATTCCTTACAACTTACGTGTGTATTACGTCATAGAATACTATCATTTCCTCTATGCCCTCCACGGTCCATTTACAAAATTGCCATTATCTAATTTCCACCATCATAGATTCTCTATCAATACATCTTTTTGTTTTATCTCCGTATCATCGGTTTACTATAGTTTACACAACAAGAAAATAATTTTCAACAATTATTTAAAAATTTACATAAATTTACAAAAGATGTTTCATAAATCTTTTCAAAGATGTATACTTTCTCTATAAGAAAGGGAATTATGATTATAAATATATTAGATGCACATTTTTTAAAATACGGAGAAAAAGATTTTAAGAATCAGGATATTCATTTTTATCCTAATACCTTAAAAATGAATATTGAATCTGATGTTATTTCTTATTATATGAAAGCAAGCGAAGATTTATTTATCTATCCTATACAAGGTAAAAACTTACTGGTAATCACAACGGATATCAATCAAATGCCAGAAGTTTATGAATTTAATCAAGCTCTTAAAATTAATAGAAATATGTATTTTAATTTTATTAGTGGAAAAGGTATAGGTGTAGTTGCGTTGAATATTGCTAGCTCTTGTATCATTGAAAATGTTAATCTATGCAGATAATCATATAAATTTACTTAGACTTTACTTTTAAAGCCAATTTCATTTACGATTTATCGTTACTATTGAATAGATTATTAGAATGGGAAAGTAATATGAAAATAATCAATTTAATTAAAAAAATTTTGAAATTAAAAAAAGAAAAGGAAGTAAAAAATATGGATGAAATGATACCAAATGAATGTTATATGAACCGTGAATTATCATGGTTGAAATTTAATGAACGTGTATTAGACGAAGCCGGAAATGATAAAGTTCCTCTTGCAGAACGATTAACATTTGCATCGATTTATCAAACGAATTTAGATGAATTTTTTATGGTTCGTGTAGGAACTTTGATGATGCAAATGCATTCTGATGAAAATGCTAAAGATAATAAAACAGGAATGAGTCCGAAGGAACAAATTCATTGTATATTAGATAAAGTAAAAGAATTAGAAGATAAAAGAGGAATAATCTATGAACAATTGATGGGTGAATTAGAACCAAAGGGAATTCGAATTATTAATTTTAATAGGTTATCAAATGAAGAAGGAAAATTATTAGAAGCGTATTTTGATAATCACATTGCTCCTTTTTTATCACCAACAATCATCAGTAAACAACAACCATTTCCTTTTTTAGCGAATAAAAATTTATATGCTATCGTTCTTTTGAAAACTAGAAGCGGTAAACGAAAATTTGGAATGGTCGCTTGTAGTAATCGTGTCTTTAAACGATTGATAGAAATTCCGACTCGCCCAGGTACTTTTATGTTGAGTGAAGAATTGATTCTTCATTTTGTGAATAAACTTTATCCAAAACATGTTGTATATGAAAAAGCAATTTTACGAATTACGCGAAATGCAGATATTGATGAGCATGATGTATATGATGAGGATCTAGATTATTGTGACATCATGGAAAAAATGATTAAGAAACGAACAAAAATGGCTCCGGTTCGTGCAGAATTATCTCGTGATGTCGAACCGCAAGCTAAAAAAGAATTAGCTCATTATCTTCATCTTGATAAGAAAAACATAATTGTAGACAAGGCACCAATGGATATGTCTTTTGTTTTCCAAATTCAAAATCGGTTACATGAAAATAAAAATTTGTTTTACAAGAAACGTGTGCCACAAGAACCAAAGGCAATAGATCGTAAAAGAAGTATCATTTCGCAAATTGAAGAAAAAGATATTTTATTATCTTATCCATATGAAAGCATGAAACCATTTATTCGATTATTAGAAGAAGCAGCTGAAGATGATACCGTGGTTTCTATAAAAATGACACTTTATCGCTTGGCAAATCCATCGAAGGTTGTTGATGCTTTAATAGAAGCAGCAGAAAATGGAAAAGAAGTTGTTGTCATGGTGGAATTACGTGCGCGTTTTGATGAAGCAAACAATATTGAAATGGCTCGCCGTTTTGAAGACGCAGGCGTTCAAGTAATATATGGATTAGATCAATATAAAGTTCATAGTAAGCTTTGCTTAATAACTAGATATAAAGATGAACAAACGAAATATATCACCCAAATTGGAACAGGAAATTATAATGAGAAAACAGCTAGACTTTATACTGATTTCTCATTGATGACGAGCAATGAACAAATCGGAAAAGATGCTTCTAATGTGTTTAATTCGCTACAACGAGGTGAAACAGTTGATAATGCGGATTGTTTACTTGTGGCGCCACATTGTTTGCAAAATAACCTAATAAAATTAATCGATGAAGAAATTGAAAAAGGAAAGAATGGATATATAGGTATCAAAGTAAATTCTTTAACAGACAAAGTATTGATAGATGAATTGATAAAGGCTAGTCGACATGGTGTACAAATTGAATTAATTGTCCGAGGAATTTGTTGTTTAGTTCCACAAATTAAGGGATACAGTGATAACATAAAAGTTGTTTCTATTGTAGGAAGATATCTAGAACATGCTCGAATTTATCGCTTTGGTAAAGGAAAAAATCAAAAAGTATATATCGCATCCGCCGATTTTATGACAAGAAATACACTTCGTCGTGTCGAAATAGCTGCTCCTGTTTTTGATTCGGATATAAAAGAAAAAATTACCCGCTATTTTGATACACAAATTATGGATGATGAAAAAGGAAAAGAATTAAAAGAAGATGGAAATTATTATGAAAGATTAATTAATGATCCTAAAATTAATTCTCAAGAACTATTTTTTGAGGAAAGCTACAATATGAATAGAAAAGAGTGATATTATGCGAATTGGTATGTTGACAAGTGGAGGAGATTGCCAAGCATTGAATGCGGCTATGCGAGGTGTTGTTAAAGGGCTATCTCATAATTTAGATGACTTAGAAATTTTTGGCTTTTATAATGGTTACAGGGGCTTGATTTATGGAGACTATCGTAAACTAACAAATCAAGATTTTTCAGGAATCTTAAATGTAGGTGGTACAATTTTAGGTTCAAGCCGTGTACCGTTTAAAACAATACAAGTTCCAGATGAAAATGGATTAAATAAAATTGAGGCGATGAAACAAAATTACTACGATTTAAATTTAGATTGTTTAGTAATTTTAGGAGGAAATGGAACACAGAAAACAGCAAATTTATTAAGACAAGAAGGATTAAATATCATTCATTTGCCTAAAACGATTGATAATGACATCTATGGTACGGATATGACATTTGGATTCTATAGTGCAGTTGAAATCGCAAGCCAATCAATGGATTGTATTCATACTACCGCGGCAAGTCATAATCGTGTATTTGTTGTTGAAATAATGGGACATAAAGTGGGATGGTTAACGTTGTATTCGGGTCTTGCATCTGGAGCAGATATTATTTTACTTCCTGAAATTCCATACGATGATAAAAAAATATTAGAAGCTATCCAAAAACGAAAACAAAGTGGAAAAGATTTTTCAATAATTGCTGTTGCAGAAGGAGCAATTTCGAAACAAGAAGCATTGCTTTCTAAAAAGGATTTGAAGCAACAAAGAAAAAAAGAAAAAGCACCTTCTATCTCATATAAAATTGCGAATATGATTATGGAAAATAGTGAATTTGATGCAAGAGTAACGATTCCAGGCCACGTACAAAGAGGTGGGGCCCCTTGTCCATATGATAGAATCTTAGCGACACGCCTAGGTGCAGCGGCAGCTCAATGTATTCTTGATAAAGATTATGGAAATATGATTGGAATTATAAATAATAAAATTGAACGTATCCCGCTTGAGAAAGTTGCTGGAAAATTAAAATATGTTGACCCTGAAAGTGATATTGTCAAAGAGGCAAAATGTATTGGAATATCGTTTGGTGATTAATAAAAATAGAAAAGATTTGAATTTTAAATCTTTTCTATTTTTTTACTGTCGTGTTAATATAAGAAAAACGGAGGATGAATGATGAAACTTGAAACAGAAAAAATTCTTAATAACGTTTCTATGATTTATGCATTGGTTTTTACGGTGTTGTTTATAGTATTCACTCAAGCGCGAAATGCATGGATTATTTTTTTAATTGTTATTATTCCTATTGCAAATGCGATAATTGGTTTAAATATAGAAAAATCAGACAAATATTCAAAGTGGTATGGTATTTTATCGGTATTAGGATTTGCGATTTGTATGACTTGCCAGTTTATGAATCCAGATATTGCAGCTGTAGCACTCGTGCTAATTTTGTTTCCAAGTGTGCTACAAATGTGTGCTTCTTTAATTTTATTAAAAAAATCAAAAAAATAGTTGACTCTAAAAAAGTGATTTGGTAATATAAATGAGC
>NZ_JBJEEX010000073.1:0-1835 GCF_051873495.1 Floccifex sp. | reverse complement strand
CAAAATATAACCCCTCGAATAAAATAAAACGAGGGGTTTGTCAACAAACTGAAAGTAGATTTTACAATCTACTTATTTTTATTTTTAATACTAGACTCAATTAATCCGATAAATAGTGGATGCGCACGATTTGGTCTTGATTTGAATTCAGGGTGATACTGTACTCCAACAAAGAAAGGATGATCAATAGCTTCAATTGCTTCAACTAATTGTTTATCAGGACTAGTTCCTGAAATAAGCATGCCATTTTGTTCAAATTCAGAACGATAAATATTATTGAATTCATAACGATGTCTATGACGTTCTTCAATCATTTCTTGTTTGTACAATGCGTGTAGCTTGGTATTTGGAACAACTGAACAAGGATAAGCACCTAAACGCATTGTTCCACCTTTTCTTACTTCACCTTTTTGATCTTCCATGAAATCAATGATTGTGTGTTGACTTTGTGCATCAAATTCATAACTATTGGCGTCTGTATATCCTAATACGTTACGAGCAAATGAAATAGCTGCAATCTGCATTCCAAGACAAATACCTAAATAAGGAATTTTCTTATTGTATGCATATGTGGCAACTTGAATCATTCCTTCAATACCACGGTTTCCAAATCCACCTGGAAGAATGATACCATCAACGTCCTTGAATATTTCGTCAAAATCTTGGTTTTCAATGTTTTCAGAATCAATCCATTTAATATCTACATCGACTCCACATGTGAATCCAGCATGCGTCAAAGCTTCAGAGACACTTAAATACGCGTCATGAAGACTTACGTATTTTCCAACTAAAGCAATTGTTACTTTACCAGATACATTTTCAATACGTTCGATGACTTGATACCATTCTGTTAAGTCAGGAACACGAACTTCAGAATTTGTTTTTTCACAAATAATATCTGCTAGGTGTTGATCTTCTAACATTAAAGGTACTTTGTACAATGAATCAAGGGTTGTATTTTGAATAACGCATCTTTTTTCAACATTACAGAATAAACTGATTTTATCTAAAACAGATTCTGGAATTTGTTCATCACATCGACATACAATAATGTCCGGGTTGATTCCATATGATTGTAATTCTTTAACTGAGTGTTGAGTTGGTTTTGATTTGTATTCTTTACTTCCAGAAATATATGGAACATACGTTACATGGATAAAAATACAGTTGTTTCTTCCTACTTCTAAGGCAACTTGGCGAATAGATTCAAGGAAAGGTAAACTTTCAATATCGCCTGTTGTTCCTCCTATTTCAGTGATTACAAAGTCAGCCTGTGCATGTTTACCTGCTTGAATCACAAAGTTTTTGATTTCATCGGTAATATGAGGGATAACTTGTACAGTTTGTCCAAGGTATTTTCCTTCACGTTCTTTGTTGATAACATTCCAATATACTTTTCCGGTTGTTAAATTGGAATATTGATGTAAATTTTCATCAATAAAACGTTCATAATGACCTAAGTCTAAATCGGCTTCAAGTCCATCATCGGTAACAAATACTTCACCGTGTTGAAAAGGGGACATTGTTCCTGGGTCCACGTTAATGTATGGATCCAATTTTTGTGAGGTTACTTTATAACCTCTAGATTTAAGTAATCGTCCTAGACTGGCTGCACTGATTCCTTTACCAAGACCAGATACGACTCCACCAGTCACAAATATGTATTTAGCCATATCGATTCTCCTTTTTTTCTGATTCAAGATTATATTCTTATAGGGTTTAGTTCGTCAATCTTTTTTTTAATATTTTTAATTTGACATTATTATATAAATAGTCTGATTATAATACATTAGAAAATTAATACACCAATGTTGATAAAAAACACCAATCGAAGC
>NZ_JBJEEX010000072.1:0-8839 GCF_051873495.1 Floccifex sp. | reverse complement strand
CACCTGATGCTCCTAACAATACAATGTATGGTGCATTGTTTGTGATGATACCAGTGATAGGGTTAGCAGGCTTGTCATTTGTGAATTCTACAGCATTGCTTCCGTTATCATAAATCAAACCATCTTCAACACTTTCTGGCGTTTTATCTCCTAAATTTTTAGAAGTTGTACTAGATAAGCCTTGATTCAATGTATAAGATGGAGTGTATCCACTTGGAACATCAATTTCTTCTACAGTGTATGTAGTTCCTACAGGTAAATTTTCAAATGTTACTGATTTGTCATCTTGGAATCCATTGATTGTAAATGAAGTACTAGTAGCACCATTTGCATAGCTTAAACCATTAGTTAATGTAGGAAGTTGATATTGAGTTCCCGCATTGTCATACCATTCTGGGAAATCAAATGTTACTTTAAAGCTAAATTTATCATGAACAGGATCTGCCCCTGCACCTGTAACTTGTTTAGATAATGTTAAAGAGCTATATGCTTTATATTGGTTTTCGAAAGAAACTTTAGTTGTTTTCTTTCCATCTGTATCTTCATCTTTATCTACAGCTGTAATTGAGCTAACTACAACTTTACCTGACCCTGCGTTTTCTGCATTATTATTTGTTAAGTAGACACGAATTTTATATTCTGTTCCATCATATGTTACATTTTCATCATCTTCTACAATTGTTTCTTTTACTGAGAATTCATATTCTCCTGGAACTGCATTGTCTTTTGCACTAAATGCAATTTTTTCACCAGATTTTACTAATTCATTTCCATTTAAATCTAAACTTGAATATGAATAACTTACCGATGGAGTATAATTGATGTTGGCAGCAGCTTCTCCTACTGGAGTAACAGTAAATGTAAATGTTTTATTGATTGATGTAACTCCATCATCTACTAATAATGTTTTTTCTACTGGAACATTTCCATCTGTAATAATTTGATTTGAATTAACTTCTGCAAATACTGGACTAACAGCTGTAGCTAGAGCTAATGCACCGGCTAATACTACGAGTTTAATATTTTTTCTAAACATAATTTGTTTCCTCTTTTCTTATTCTTAAAGGTTTCGTCTTCTGCATACCAGAAGTACCGATCCCTTTATTTCGGACTTTTTAACAGGTCCGAATACTCGACTGTCCTGACTGTTTTCTCGATTATCTGCTAACAGGAATACTTCTCCTTCTTTTAGTTTTACTGGAAATGTTATTCCTTCTTTATATGGATAGGTTTCTTTATAGACGTGGCTTTCCTGTTGAACGAAGCCATTCACTAACAACTGTCCATCTTCGTTGATATCCACTGTATCACCTTCAACAGCGACGACTCTTCTAACAATTGTTCTATCTTTATACTCTATTACGACCGTATCTCCCATTATGTATTTTGAATTCATCTTGTAATAGGCTACAAGATCTCCTTCACAGAATGCTGGAGACATAGAGTCATCTGGATTTGCCATGAATCCAAAGCAGAATCCAAACAATACAATGAATATCACCGTAAGCATCCCGAGTTTTAACAGCAGGTCTTTGATGTCTTGTTTCAAAGCTTGACTTTGATTCATTAAATTAATACCTTTCAATAAATTGTTTGAATATCCAAACAATATTGATAAAATTGATATGAAATTATTAAACAAGAACTAATTGTTTAATAGTTTCTTTTGTATGTAGAGTAAGTTTTGTATCGTTCAAAAAACCTAACTTACTCTACATTTTTAATTGTCTTTTCTTTTTAAGAACTAAATAGATTGCACCTAATTCAACTACAATGATTCCAATCATTCCTAATGAAGAATGATTATCATCACCGATACCAGTTAATGGAACGGCTTGTTTGTCATTTGTGATAACTACATGTTGTCCATTTTCAGTAACAGTAAAATTAAATGTCTTACCATTTGTTTCAGTTGGATCAATGTTAGTTAATTCATTAATACTTGGTCCATATCCTAAAGTTGTTGTATAGCCATCCGCATTAGATTCTGTGATTGTTAATGTAGAACCAATTGGAACATCTTTAATAATTTTAATATCATCGTGTCCATCATTATCAAAATCAGTTAATGAGAATGGTTTTGCTTCTCCATCGTCAATCTGATATGTGAAATTAAACATTTCATCACGATTTCCAAATGCGCCTGTTACATCTTTATGAACGGTAATGTTAACTGTATTTTTTTCGAACTTAGCATAGTAAGTCACATCAGTCCAAACATCATTTTCACCTTTTTCAGGTGTCAATTTGTTTGTGTTTGCATCAACCCAACTACTATTTACTGGAATTTTACAAGTATCGTCTGTAAACCATCCAACAAATTTGTATGTATCATTTGCAGTTGGTGTCGAACCTTGTACAATTCCTGTTTGAACTTTTAACTCTTCGCTAGAATTACTTAAAGATCCACAACCATCAGGTCCTATTACTACATAGTTAATAGTTGCTTCGTTTTCTTTGTAGTAGAAGTTGATAACATTTAATTTAGCATTTGTTCCTTCTTCAATCTTAATTGTTAAAGTTTGAGAAGTTGGATCTACTGCTGTGTAATTAGCAATATCGATTGCACTTTCAGAAATAACTTTTCCATATAAATCAGTTCCAGTTTTAGGATTAGCTAATTGTTTACCTGAACCTTGTTCTAGATAATGAACTTCATATGGATAAGAATTACGCGTATAGTACAATTTTAATTCCAAACCATTTTCGGTTAATTCACCACTTGCAACAGTTCCTTCAACCGTTTTATCAAGAGTAAATCCTGGAATTGTCATTGGATCTGCATTGTATGTTTTTCCAATATCACCAACAGCTTGACTTGAAGCATATTCAGTCCATGTTTCACCATCAGTATTTTGTGTATAGTGAGTGATCTTATAGTAGGCATGAGTTGTATCTTCTGTATAGTAGAAGATAATTTCATTTACTGCGCCTTCTTCACCAGAAACTACTAAACGTTTTTGATAAGCATCCGGCATCATTCCATCTACTGGAACAAATGTTTCTGTAACAACAGCTTTACGGTTATCACTAACTGTTTTTTCATCAGCAACTGGATCTCCAGTTTCCTTATTTAGGTATTTAACTGTGTAAGGAACCGCTTCTTTTTGTATATACCAGAATGTGAATGTATTGTTAGCTTCATTTTCAATGTCAATAGTTAGAGAATGACTCTTAACTACAGGGAAATAACCTTCTTGATAAGTAGTATATAAATCTGTTTCACCTTTAGCATCAAATGTCTTCGTGATACCAGCTAATCCACTACCTTCTGTTGGCGTAGCAACATCAGTATCTGTTCCCTGAATCTTGTAATAGATTGTGTATTTTTTCAAAACATTTGAACTCCATTTACCGTATACTTTTAAATCTTTGTTGATAGGCATATTAGCAAAATCAAATGCCTTTTCTTCACCATCTTCCATGTAGAACCATCCAATAAACGAATAATTTCCATTTGTTGGTGTAGCTGGAACTTTATCTACTTTACTTCCATGGCTAACGCTTAAATCAGGATGAGTATCACCAATCTTTGTTCCGACTGTCATTGCATCTTTATCTAAGTAGAATTCAACAGTATGTGTAACTGGAACCCATTTAGCGTAAAGAATCATATTATCAGCAGGCATTTTGGCAGTATCTAAATTAACTGGGTCTCCAGTACCTTCAGGATTTAAATACCAACCACCAAATACTACAGAACCTTTTTCATATGCTTTTGGAGCTTCCGGAGTATAAGATTTAAACTTAGCAAACGATTCTTCGTATTCAACTGATTCAGATTTCACAACATCATATCCATCATTAAAATCAAGTGTATAACTATTTCTTAAATAATATAAATACAAATCATTGTTCTTACTAAAATCTTTCCTATTACTACTAAATCCAGCTATACTCGCTGAATAACGAGTAAATCCTTCCATTTCATGGTATTCTTCATCATATGTAGCATAGTTAAAATATGTATTTACTTTTTTATTTAATGTAAAATTTGCAGTTGATGAAGGCCAAGTATTTTCTGACACATTTGCTCCAACATTTTCAACATAATAATAAATAGTTTTTAATGTATTACTACTCTTATCATATAGTTTGAATGTGGCATTGAATTTAGGCATAATGTCTAGTGTTTGAAGCGCATAACCATATTTACTACTTTCTGTACACTCCCATGCACGTCCGTTATATGTTGTGTTAAATGGTGCTTCACTAAATTTTCCTGAAATTGAAGCTCCCCATTTATCTGTAATGGTTGCTACTGTTTTATTTCCATCTTTAAACGTCAGTGTGAATTGAGTACGATCAAAATACACGTTCATTACTGTAGAACCATCTGCAGCAACAGTTACTTCATCAGAGCGAACATATGTCCATAGACTTGTATCCATTCCAGATGCATTTGTATTTAAATAACAACTATCACTATGTGTATGTTCTTGTTTATCACATGTTAGTGTGTAGCAACCAGGGAATGAATGAGTGTGGTTTACCAATCCACAAGAATAACAAGAATCGGTATGTGTATGAGTACAGTTGAATGTTATTGTTTGTCTATCATCTGTCCAAAGATCAGTTCCTGCGCAATACCAAGTTTCACCAATTTTAACGTAATAATGTGTACCTCTCCAATTGCTATAAGTCCATATTCCATTTCCTGCATCTGCTAAATTTTCATCAGGTTTTGTAGTTTCTTTAAGAGAGTAAATATAACCACCAACTGTATAACAATCCACAGTATGTGAAGTATGACTACAAGATAAAGTACATCCATCTTTTACATGATCGTGTTCTGGAGTTGTGCATGTTAATTCATAACATTCATCTTGTGTATGTTGATGTGTTTCTAATCCACATACCAATTGATTTGAACCGTATGTAATCGTTGATCCAGGTTTTGCATAGATTTCCGATGATTTAATGTATGAATATCCTTCATCATCGGCATTTTCTCCCCAGATAACAATTGATACCTTCGCTGTCTTATCTGCTTCCCACAATGCTTTATAAGTTACATTGCCTGCTGGCATAGTTTCTGGTAAATCTACTGCTGTTGTTCCATCTAAAGACCATCCTTTAAATTCATATCCAGCTTTTGTTGGTGTTCCAACATTTTCTATCTTTGCACCATATCTTGCATAGATAGGTTCCACTCCATATCCACCATCTAAGTCAAAGTTCATTAAATAATAGTAACGATCATAGTAAACTTCTACTACTGTACTTCCATCAGCAGCAATAGCTGGTTTTTCATATAATAATGGATAGAAACCTGCATAAGTGTTCGCTACACCAGGAACAGTTGAGTTTGTTAATCCTTGTTTTGGTTCTTGAGCAACTTGTGTGTAATTGTCATTATCTACATTTTGTTGATAGTGAATTACCGTGTAGTCTACATTTGTTGGTTTATATGTAACTGTATATGTTACATCGGCTTGAATATCTGTGATATTTAAATCAATAGATGTACTTGTGACTGTTGATTCTCCAATATATGGTAAATAACCTTGTACAGTTGGATGATTTACTGTTGTAGTAAAGTTAGATCCTGCTGCTAGTGATGCAGTGTATGGATCTGCTGCAATATTGTTGTTTTCAAATACATAGTTAATCACAACGTTATAAGTAGTTGTTGCAGGTGTTCCACCTTCACCATCCGCCAATGTCATTGGTTGATTGCTTTGGTCTTCATTATCATCTGAGAAGGTAACCATTCTAGCTTTGGCAGGAGTAGATGTTTGTTCTTCTTGTTGTACAGAATCATCTACTGTAACAGAGATTGGATTGGATACAACTTCTTGGTCATCTACAGTTGCTTGGCATCGAACTTGTGCAACTCCTCCATTTAATAAATTCGCAATCATGGCATAACTAAGATTAATAGTATTTGAGTTCGTTCCTGTGATATCAACCCATTGATCATCGCTGACTAGAATTTGCCATTGATAGTTTGTTCCTCCTTCTATTGAAGCAACAAGTGTTTCTTTTTCTTTTGATGTGGATGAAACAGTTGTTGAATTCACTACTTCATTGTTTTCATTCACAACTTGAATAGATGAATTCATCTCAGTGTCTTCGGCTTTGATGAAAGAACTAGCTTGTACAAGCCCAAAACACATAGTTGCTGCAATCAGGCATGGAATAAAGCGTTTTATCATTCTTTTCATGTTTTACCTCCTTTCTTTCATACTAAAAATTACTTTAGTATTACACTCTAAATTTTACCCCCCCCCCGTATATAGTTGTCAACGTAACTAAGGTTGTCATTTCTTCCATTAATCCCGTATTTTAGACTAAAAAAGACTTGGTTTACTGTTCCAAGTCTTGTTTGTGTAACGATTTTATAAAGCGGATTAATATTGTGATGGCGATGATGGATAAAATAAATTCCGCACAGAATTGGGCATAGGCCAATCCATATAATGGATAAAAATGATCAAGAATAAATAATGCTGGTATTTCTAAAACTACTTTTCTAAGTATCGCAAATACTAAAGTAATTGTTCCTTTTCCACATGCTTGAAAGATTCCTACACAAAGGAAATCTAGGGCAAGGAAAGGAAGAGCAAGTGACATTGCTTTTAGGAATTTTGTTCCATATTGTACAATTTGTACATTTTCCATAAATAAGGTCATTAAAGTTGGACTGGCAAATTGATAAATCACCACCATTGTCACCATAAATGACATCGATACTTTCACACTAAAATAAATAGCTTCTTTCATTCGTTTATGATTTTTAGAAGCATAGTTATAGCTTACCAATGGCATAATTCCCTGTGAAAATCCTTGGGCTATATACATTGGAACCATATTAATTTTCTGAGCAATTCCCATGGCAGCAACAGCTTGGGATCCATATCCTGAAGTAAAGTTATTTAATATTGTCATCCCAGTTACATTTAATAAATTTTGAATAGAGGCTGGTACTCCTACTCCAAATACTCCTAACACAATGTCTTTTCGTATACAAAACATTTTGGGTTGAATACAAACATAGGTTGTTTTTCGTTTTACATATAGAAGAACAAAGAAATATATACAAGCTACACAGTTTGAAATAAACGTTGCCAATCCTGCACCTGCAGCTCCCATATTTAGTGTTTGTGGAAGAATAAATAATGGATCTAAAATAATGTTTAATAAACATCCACTCATTGTTCCAATACTGGCGTGTAGTGTAGCTCCTTCTGCTCTTACTAAATAGGCCATAACAACATTTAGTATTGCAGGAATGGCACCACATCCCACTGTCCATTTTAAATAATTTCTTGTGGCATCAATAGTAGAAATATCACATCCTAATAAATTTAAAAAGAAGGGTTGAAATGATAAATATATAATTGAAAATAGTAGTCCACAACTTAAGGCACAATAAAAACCAAAAGCAGAACTCCTTGAAACTGTATCTTCATCTTTTCTTCCTAAAGCCCTAGACATCATAGAAGAAGAACCCACACCAAATAAATTATTTATGGCATTAAAAGCTAATAATAAAGGTGCTGCTAAAGTTACTGCTGCATTTTGTATTGGATTATTTAACATTCCTACAAAATAAGTATCCGATAAATTATAAATTACCATAACTAAACTCGATAACATCGTAGGAATGGCTAAGTTCATTACGGCTTTTGGAATCGGTGTAGATTCAAATAAATCTTGTCTTGAATTATCCTTCACTACTTTCACCTTCTTCTAAATATTTGCTTCCCCATTTATATAATTCAAAAAATACCGGTAATAAAGCTTTTCCTTTTTCCGTTAAAGAGTACTCTACTTTAGGAGGAATTTCATTGTATTGTTTACGAATAATAATGCCTTTTTCTTGTAGATCTTTTAAAGCTCTTGATAAAGAAGCCTGGGTAATATTAGAAATATTTCTTTGAAGTTCATTAAACCGAACTGTTTCATTAATCGCTAATTCATAAATAATACGTATATTCCATTTCCCTTCAAATATTTTTAAAGACCTTAATACCGGACAATTTTCATTGCGATCACTTGTCTGCAAAAACTTTAAATAATCTTCTGGTGTATTCATGTTCTCACTCTCCTTAATGATACTTACTCACAATAAATATCCTACTTCTCATATTTATTTACAGTATTATAATTATACTAGTATAAATATGATATTAAAAGGAGAGCATATGAAAACACTAGTCGTATATTATTCCTATGAAGGAAATTGTGAACAAATCGCAAAACATATTCAATCTAAATTAAACTGTGATGTATTACGTATTGTTCCCGAAAAAGAAAACATTAAGAAAAGTATGATGCGTTTTGTATGGGGTGCTAAAGAAGTATTCATGATTAAGAAACCTAAGCTACAACCATATCAAATCAACCTAGATGAATATGATCAAATTATTTTTGGTACTCCCGTATGGTTTGGAACCTATGCTCCTGCTATCAATACGTTTTTATGTGATAATAAAATTGAAAATAAAAGAATTGGTATTTTTATATGTGATGGAAACAATAAACAAAATACTTTCCAAGACTTTGAAAAAGCTTTATCCAACAATGAAATAATTTCTACCCTTGAATTAGTTTATCCTATTAAAAATGGAATTAAACAAGCTTATCAAAAAGTAGATGAATGGCTTACAACATTATAAGTAAGGGATCCTCTTGAAAAAGAGGATTTTTTAATTAATTTATAACAATAATATAATGCCCATATCACAAACTTTAAAATCATTAAAATTTTTCAATTCTTTTTTTACAAATCTCAATTTTTTTCGAATTATATAATGAAGGAGGAAAAAAATGAACTTAGATACCATCGCAAAGAAAATAAATGCGAATAAAAATGTGATTGCGATATACGCAA